>JBPYEF010000331.1:0-3696 GCA_051985875.1 Hyphomicrobiaceae bacterium | reverse complement strand
CAACAGCATACAGCAACAGCATACAGCAACAGCATACAAGCGCGGTCGGTCGCACGCCAGTGCGTCCGCGCCGCGCGCGGCGCTTCCCGGGCTTGGCGCGTCGAACTTACCGGGGATGAGAGAACCGCCTCTGCGTTACCACCCCTCAAAACAGCGAGCCCTGTGCGCCGCCCTCGTTGCCCGTGCGCCCGCGTGGCCGTCGCGCAGTTCGCCGCGGCAGCTCATCCTCGCTGCCCCGTGCCTCTGCGGCAAAGCGGCCGTCGGCCAGTTCAACCTCGAGGCGTGTTCCCGCTTTCACCTCGGCGACGGAGCGCAGCGTACGCCCCGCACGATCGCGCACCAGGGCGTAACCGCGCTGCAGTACGCCGTGGTAGCCGAGCGAATTGAGGAGTTTGGAGCTCGCCTCGAGATGCCGACGCCGAGCGCCGACGCCGCCGGTGAGCGCCCGCTGCAGGCGAGCCTGCTGCAGCAGCAGGCGCTCCCCGCAGAGCGCGATGCGCTCGCCAAGCGCGCGCCGATTGATGCGTCCGGCAATGCGCTCAAGCCGCGCGCGCCGCGGCGCCAAGAGGCGCGCAAAGGCGCCATCGCCGCGGCGGGCGAGGGCATCGAGCTTGTCGCGGGCGCGCAGCACACGCATTTCCGCCAGTCGCGGCTGCAAGCGCACGGCGGCGCGCGCTAGCCGCATGGCATGTGCGCGGCTGTTGGCGTGCAGCGCGCGGTGCAGGCGCCGGTCGATGGCATCGAAGCGCTGCCGGGGCAGGGCGAGCAGGTCGCCCAAGCGTGGTAGCCCGCGTGCCGCAGCCCGGAAGTGTGCGCGCATGCCCTCACGCACGCGTCGCGCAGCAACGGACAGCCGGAGGGCCAGCTTGGCGGCCTGCTCCAGCAGCTCGGAATGCTTCGGCACCGCCCACTCGGCCGCCTTGGTCGGCGTCGGGGCGCGCACGTCGGCGGCCAGATCGATCAGCGTCCAGTCGGTCTCGTGACCGACCGCGGAGACGACGGGGATCGCGCTGGCAGCCACCGCGCGCACGACGCTCTCCTCGTTGAACCCCCACAGGTCCTCGAGGCTCCCCCCGCCGCGTGCGACGATCAGCACGTCCGGGCGCGGCAGGCGCCCGCCCGGGGCAAAGGCGTTGAAGCCGCGGATCGCCGCGGCGACCTCGCCCGCGCACGTCTCGCCCTGCACCCGCACCGGCCAAATGACGACGCGCGCGGGGAAGCGCTCCGCAAATCCGTGCAGCATGTCGCGGATCACGGCCCCGCTCGGCGAGGTGATGATGCCGATCACGCGCGGCAAGAACGGCAGGCTCCGCTTGTTCGCCTCGGCGAACAGCCCCTCGGCGGCAAGCTTCCTTTTGCGCTCCTCCAACAGCGCAATCAGCGCACCGATACCCGCCGGCTCGAGGCCGTCGACGACGATCTGATAGGTAGACTTGCCGGGATAAGTCGTGATCCTGCCGGTGGCGATCACTTCGAGTCCCTCGACCGGCTTGACCCTCAGGGAGAGAGCGACGCTGCGCCAGATGATGGCATCGATCTTGGCCTTGTCGTCCTTGAGGGCAAAGTAGCAGTGGCCCGAGGAGTGCGGACCGCGAAAGCCCGATATCTCGCCGCGCAACCGCACACGGTCATAGGTGCCCTCCAGCGTCCGCTTGATCGCGGCGCTGAGCTCGGAAACCGAGAATTCTGGCAGATTGCCGCTCCCGCGCGCCTGATCGCGCCCGTTCTCGCGCACTGCCCCGAAGGTGTCGACCACACGTGCTCCAGACTTTGTTCACCGCCTCTGCAATGATACATGAGAAAGCGGCGCGGCCGCCACTTCCCGGGCAATGTTTGCCGACGTTTTGCGGGATATTCGTCAATGAACGTCCTCCTGATCGGATCCGGCGGCCGCGAGCACGCCCTCGCCTGGGCGATCGCGGCGAGCCCGCTGCTGTCGAAGCTGTACTGTGCCCCCGGCAATCCCGGCATCGCCGAGCTGGCCGCGTGCGTCGCCCTCGACGTCGCCGATCATGCCGCGGTCGCGCGCTTTTGCCGGGAGAATGCCGTCGGGCTGGTGGTCATCGGCCCGGAGGCCCCGCTGGTCGCCGGCCTGGTCGACGACCTCGCCCGGTGCGGCATCAAGGCATTCGGGCCGAGCAAGGCCGCGGCCAGGCTCGAGGGCTCCAAGGCGTTTACGAAGGATCTGTGCCGCGCCCACGGAATACCGACCGGCGCCTATGCGACCTTTGGCGACAGAAACGCGGCCCGAGCCTACGCCGCAAGGCAGCCGCTGCCGATTGTCATCAAGGCCGATGGGCTCGCCGCGGGCAAGGGGGTCAGCATTGCCACGACCAGGGGCGAGGCCGAGCAGGCGATCGAAGCCTGCTTCTCGGGCGCCTTTGGTGCCGCGGGTGCCAGCATCGTCATCGAAGAGTTTCTCGAGGGCGAGGAGGCGAGCGTGTTCGCCCTGGTCGACGGCGAGACCGTGCTGCCGCTCGCCACCGCGCAGGATCACAAGCGCGTCGGCGTCGGTGACACCGGTCCCAACACCGGCGGCATGGGCGCCTATTCGCCGGCGCCGGCGATGACGCCCACCATGCTGCGCCGTACCCTCGACGAAATCATCCTGCCGACCGTGGCCGGCATGCGCCAGCGCGGTACGCCATTCAAGGGCGTCCTCTTCCTCGGCGTCATGATCACCAAGGATGGGCCCAAGCTCTACGAGTACAACGTGCGCTTCGGCGATCCGGAATGCCAGGTGCTCCTGATGCGCCTGCAATCCGACCTGCTGGCCGCGCTGCTCGCCACCACCGAAGGCGCTCTGAAGGGCCTTGAGCTTGCCTGGCGCGAGGAACCGGCGCTGGTCGTCGTCATGGCGGCAAAGGGCTACCCCGGCGCCTACGCCAAGGATACGCCGATCCGCGGGCTTGACCGGGCGGGCCACATTGCGGGGGTGCAGATCTTCCACGCCGGGACACGGCGCGAGGGGGGGCGGCTGCTCGCTGCCGGCGGGCGGGTGCTCAATGTCGCGGCGCGCGGCACCACCCTCGCCGATGCGCAGGCCAGGGCCTACGCGGCGATCGCCGAAATCGACTGGCCCGGCGGCTTCTGGCGCAGCGACATCGGCTGGCGCGCGCTTGCCCGAGAAAGGACGCGAACATGAGCGTCGCTGCCGATTTGTTTCCCGGCTCTGCCGAGCGGCCGATTCGCACTGGGGCGGGCGAGACCGAGCTACGCACGAGCGGCCACGGGCGGCTGCTGCTGCACGGCCATCCGCAGGCGCAGGTTTGCCGGCACAAGATCGCCGCCGAACTCGCCCGGCACTGCCCATTGACGGCGGCCGGCGAGAGCCGCGCGCCGCTCAATGCTGCGCGTGGCCACCGGCGGGCGGCGAACGATGCCGCTCGCTGATCCGCGCGCGGCCGACGCCAGGCGCGCGCTGCCCTCCGCGCCACCCTCGATCGCGCTGGCGCTCGGCGGCGGCGGTGCGCGCGGGCTTGCGCACATACTCATGCTCGAGGTGTTCGAGGAGCTCGGGCTGCGGCCGAAGATCATCGCCGGAACGTCGATCGGCGCCGTATTCGGGGCTGCCTATGCCTCGGGTATGTCCGCCAAGATGCTGCGTGCCCACACCGAAGAGGCGCTGAGCCAACGCCTCGACATCGTGCGCCAGCTGTTTTCAGCGCGCGCCGAGCCGGTGCTGAAGATCCTCAA
>JBPYEF010000330.1:0-5970 GCA_051985875.1 Hyphomicrobiaceae bacterium | reverse complement strand
CGTCACGTCGATGTTGACGATATCCCCCTCCTTCAGGGGTTTGCCGCTGGGAATGCCGTGGCACACGACGTGATTGACCGAGGTGCAGATCGACTTCGGAAAGCCCCGGTAGTTGAGCGGCGCGGGGATAGCGCCATGCTCGGCGGCAAACACGGTCACGAGGTCGTCGAGGTACTCGGTGGTGACGCCGGGCCGCACCTCCGGCATCAGCATGTCGAGGGCGCGCGCAGCGAGTTGCCCGGCCTTGCGCATGCCTTCGAAAGCGTCGCGCCCGTGCAGCTTGATCTTTGTGTCGCGCGGCTGCGAGCGGTTGAGATCGAGGTTGTTCATCGGAACTGCAGTGGAGCTACTGGTGGCCGAACGCGCGTGCCTTGCTGCAGGCCCGCTTTCCCTGGAAGATGTAGGGCATATGCGCCCCGGCGCAACTTGTGGCATTTTGTGGTCGGGCGCAAGCGCGAGGGAGGCTTCTATGGTACCGGGCGTTTCATTGGCCGCAGCCTTTGCCCTGATGTTTGCCGGGGTTGCCATCGCGGCGCCGGCCAAGGGTGCGCAGCCCGAGCCGCGGACCGAGCGCAGCGCGGCGGCGGGCGCAGGTGGCGGCCTGAGCAAACCGGTCGAAGGCATACCGCTCCCAGACTGGACGATTCCCAAGATCTGTGCCGAAGAGAGCGCGCCTGCCATCTGCGCCGATCTCGAAGCCCGCGCGCGCAATGCCGTGGCCGCCGGCTGGCCGTTTCTGCTGGATGGCCTGAAGCGCGCCTGCCTCGATGAGGTGCGTCTTCCCGCCGATCGCAGCTGGCGGCTGCTCGCCGAATGCATCGATCAGCAGGCGCTGAAGGCGGTCGATGCGGATGCGGTGCGCACCGCCAAGACGCCGACGGCTGCTCTGCCTGCGGCCTCCGAAGCGCCACCTGCTGCGGCGCCGGAGGCGGGCGCTGGCGCATCGCCGGCCTCTCCTGCTCCGCAGTAAGCCCTCACGCATGGGGTGCGCTGGCGCACCGCGCCGCGTGCGGCGCGTTCGCCTTAACGCGTCGTTTACGATTGGTTTGCACCTTGGACAGCTCATGTGAGTTGCGATTCGTACGGGCAGAACACGATAGAGAGAGAGGCAATGGCCATGGCCAAGACTGCAAGCAAGACGCGGCGCGCGCCGCGCAAGGGAGCGACGAAGCAAAAGAGGAAGCCGTTGCGCCGTGTGCGTCGGGCTGCGAGCATGCGCCGCAAGGCAGGCGCCAAGCGCCGCGGTTCGACGTCGCGACGTAGGGCGGCATAGTCCGGATCTTTTTTTGCGATCATGCGTAATGCGGCCGGGTGGCGCCATCGCGCGTGCCCGGCCGCGGTGTATTCGGCAGCGCTTTTCGGCGCAGAATTTTTTCAGCGCAAAATGATAAAGAGTTGCGTGGAGCGCCGAACGCAGCCGCAGCGCGGCGGATGCGCGGCGCGGCTGCCGAGCGAGAATAATTCGCAAACACCCTGAAAATGCTGCAGAAATGTGTATTTAAAGCAACACCAGAACACGAATTCTTAAGTGCATCGGGTATTTTGCAAACCTTATTGTAAACAAATTATCTGATTTTGTTCAAGGTTTCGAAGTTCGAACTGATTCGAACTTCAGAGAGAAATGAGAGAGGGATTTAGACATGGCACGGACAGCAGTGAAGGCCAAGGCGAAGAAGAAAACGTTGCGCAAACCGGTTGCAAAGAAGCGCGCCGCGAAGCGTCGTCGCTGAAGGATGCGCGTGGGTCGGCGCCGGTCCCGGAATTTGGGCACCAGGACAGAGCAGCGGCCCCGCATTCAGCTCAGCCTTGCAGAGTATCGGGCCGGAGATTGCCACGCGATCTCCGGCTTTGTATTGCCGTCATCCCAGCGCGCGCATAACGCCGAGGGATTTCCAATCGCCTGGATGGCGGCTCGGACTTCGATCAACCACGGCTCGCCGCTTTCGCTGCAGGGCACTTCGAGCACGAGCGCGAAGGCGACCGGCGGCCGTGCAGGCCGGCTGCGCGCCGCGCGCAATCGGCCAGCGGATTGCCGACGCCGGTGACACACGGGGCCGTGCGTCCTTCCGCTGGGGTAAGCCCCGGCGGGTGGGGGCGTCGGTCCCGCGTTGCTATAATCGGCGCTGAAGCATCAGCTTCTTCAATTCGGCAATGGCGCGTGCGGGATTGAGGCCCTTGGGGCAGGCCTTGGTGCAATTGAAAATCGTATGGCAGCGATAAAGTCGGAACGGGTCCTCGAGGTCGTCGAGGCGCTCCCCGGTTGCCTCGTCGCGGCTGTCCACCACCCAGCGGTAGGCCTGTAGCAGCACGGCGGGGCCTAGGTAGCGCTCCGGGTTCCACCAGTAGCTCGGGCATGCGGTGGAGCAGCAGGCGCAGAGAATGCATTCATACAGGCCGTCGAGCTTCGCCCGGTCCTCCTTGCCCTGCCGCCATTCGCTTGGCGGCGCCGGCGTCGACGTCTTGAGCCAGGGATCGATAGACCGCAGCTGCGCGTAGAAAGCCGTCATGTCCGGGACCAAGTCCTTGACCACGGGCATGTGCGGCAGCGGATAGATGTTGATCGGTGCGCTGGATTCGCCGATCGCCAACAGGCAAGCCAAGCCATTGGTGCCGTCGATGTTCATCGAACAGGAGCCGCAGATGCCCTCGCGGCACGAGCGGCGGAAGGTCAGCGTGGCGTCGACCTCGTTCTTGATCTTGATCAGTGCGTCGAGCACCATTGGCCCACATGTCTTGCGCTCGACCCAGTAGGTGTCGATGCGGGGATTTTGGCCGTCATCCGGGTTCCAGCGATACACGCGCAGTTCCTTGAAGCCGCGGCGCGACTGGGGCTTGTTCCAGATCTTTCCGCGCGTCACCCTGGAATTGCGCGGCAGCTGCAGTTGGACCATCGCCGTAGAGCTCTTTCCCCTGGTTTTTGCGCCGTTCGCGCGGACTTTGGCTTCTTGCGGGCATGCGTGTCAACGCCCCCGCGGCAGTGCGGCAACACGCACCGGTGGCTTCACAAGGAAGCGGCGCCGCTCGCCAGCGCCGAGGCCGGCGTGCCTTGCGCGGCAGCGGGGGCGCTTCGTGCGGCCGGCCGGTCGCTGGTATAGAAGTCGTCGAGCACCAGCACATCGATACCGCTGCGCAGATAGCAGGCAATGGCCTCCTCCGGCCTGGCGACGATCGGCTCGCGGCGGTTGAAGCTCGTGTTCAGCAGCACGGGAACCCCCGTCAGCCGGCCGAACTCCTCGATCAGCCCGTAATAGCGAGGATTGTCGGCGCGCCTTACCGTCTGGATGCGCCCCGTGCCGTCGACGTGCACTGCCGCGGCAATGCTGTCGCGCTTCTCGACGCGCACCCGCGGCGCCAAAGTCATGAATGGATCAGGCTGCGTGAGCTCGAAGAACTCGCCCGCGCGCTCGAGCAGCACGGCCGGTGCGAACGGGCGGAACGGTTCGCGCTGCTTCACCTTGTCGTTGAGCAGCTGGCGCATTTCCGGCCGGCGCGGGTCGGCGAGAATCGAACGATTGCCGAGCGCGCGCGGCCCGATTTCAAAGCGCCCCTGAAACCAGCCGACGATCTTGCCAGCGGCAAGATCCTGCGCCACCCGGCGCAGAAGCGCCTGTTCCGGGAGGCGGTGATGGCGCAGGCCGGCGGCCTCGAGCGCCCGCGCGATCGCGTCTTCGCTGTAGGCTCGACCGTAGAACGCGTGCTGCAGCGTAAACCCGCGGCGGTTACCCCGGCTCTGGTGGTAATGCCACAGCGCACTGCCGAGCGGCGCGCCGGTGTCGGATGCGCACGGCGGCACCCACAGGCGGCGCACATCGGTGTGCTCCAGCACCTTGGCGTTGGCGACGCAGTTGAGCGCCACGCCGCCGGCCAGGCACAAATCGCGCTGGTGATGCCGCTTCAGCAGCCCGCGGACGATGTGCACAACGACCTCCTCGGTCACCGTTTGCAGCGCATAAGCGAGGTCGCGATGCTGGTCCGTGATCGGCTCGTGGCGTGCCCGCGGCGGGCCGAAGGTATCGGTGAACTTGCGCCGCAGGGGCCGTAGCTGGCCATATGCCGGATAGGTGAAGTACTGCATGTTGACGCGGAAGCCGCCGTCGTCGAGCGGAACGATCACGTCGCGAAAGCGCGCCAGGTAGGTCTTGTCGCCGAAAGCGGCGAGGGCCATTACCTTGCCCTCATCGCCAAACCCGGCGAAGCCGAGATGTTCGGTGACGAAGGTGTAGACGAGGCCGAGCGAGTTCCAGATGTCGGTGGACCAGTGGCGGTCCAACCGATTGCCGCGGCCGACGTAGGCGCTACTTGCGGCGTCGTCCCCATAACCATCCATGACAAGCACGAGCGCCTCCTCAAACGGGGAGACGAAGAACATTGCTGCGTGCGCGTCATGGTGGCCGACATTGACGATGCGCGGCACCTTCGCCTTGCGGCCGAAGTGCCGGCGCAAGCCTTTTGCCAGGCAGCGGTTGAGGATCATGATGTCGTTTTGCTGTGCCGTGTGCGCGTTGGGCAGCAGCAGGCTGAGGCTGAGTGGGAAGCGGCCGGCGATGAGTGCAAGGGCGGTCTTGCGCAGGCGCCCGATATTCCACGGGGTGGTGATGACGTCGATGTCGGCGAGCTCGAGCCGCAGCTCCTCTGTCAGCGCCTCGAGGCCCAATTTGGGGAACTTGCTGGTGCGCTTCGAGCGGTTTAAGCGCTCCTCCTCGAGCACCAGCAGCGGGACGCCGTCGTGCAACAGCGCCACGCCGCTGTCATGGGTCTTGGCAACGATCCCGAGGATTCTCACGACAGCAGCACCGCCCCCAGTACAGGCCCCTCCCGCACGCGCTCGGACGCGTGCTCTTTTTACAGATTGGAGGCGGCCGTTGTCGAGGCCGGTGACGGTTCAGCGAGCGGGCTTCAGTCGTGCTTGCCGTGACAATGCTTGTACTTCTTGCCCGAGCCGCACGGGCAGGCTGCGTTGCGGGCGACCTTGCCCCAGGTCGCGGGGTTCTTTGGGTCCAGCGCGCTCGCGGTCTTGCGGGTCTGGATCGGCGCCCGGCGCGGCGCGGCGCGGCGCTCGGGCTCACGGTCGGCGGCGGCCAGCGCCGCGTCGACCATGGCGAGTTCGTCCTCGCCGGTGAACGGATCGATATGGTGCGCCCGCATCGGCGGCAGCGTCTCCTGCTCGGCCGCCGGCTCGCTGTCCTGCGGCATGCTTTGCAGGTGCATGATACTGCCGGTAACCTGCTCGCGCAGGCTTGAGAGCATCGCCTCGAACAGGTGGAAGCCCTCGGATTTGTACTCGTTGAGAGGATCGCGCTGGCCATAGCTGCGGAAGCCGATGACCTGCCGCAGGTGCTCGAGCGTGACGAGGTGCTCGCGCCAGAGCTGGTCGAGCGTCTGTAGGAGGATCATCTTCTCGATCTTGCGCAGGTGCAGCGCACCGATCGCTTCGGGCGACTTGTCGGCGGCCGCATCGATGTCCGTGACGATCTCCTTGGCCTCGGCGTGCTGTCGGTAGAAGTGATAACCGATCTGGGCGGCTTGCACGCCCTGCGGCGGCGCGCTGCCATCGACTCGGACCACACCTGGGTTACTGGCAACCAGCGTGCGGCCGATGGCCTCGAAGTTGTCGCCGCCATTGGCAAGCAGCTGGCCTAACGCCTCCTCCTTGTCGGTGAAGGCCAGCAGGGTCTTGGCGCTCGCGTAGCGCTCGAGCACACTGCGGCCGATCTCCGACGCGGTCGCCTTGGACTTGTCGTCCACTGCCGTGAGCAGCCGCTCGGTGATCTCCTGGTCGGCGATGCCCTCCTCCGCGGCCCACCCGTCGACCGGCAAGTCGAGGCCGAAGATGCGTCTCACCTCCTCCTTGAGCTGAGCCGTGTTCCACTGCTCGGCATAGGCATTGGGCGGAATGCAGGCGGCGACGAGATCGTTCACCGTCTGATGCCGTAGATCGATGATGGTCTCGCCGACGTCCTCATGCGCCAT
>JBPYEF010000329.1:0-5508 GCA_051985875.1 Hyphomicrobiaceae bacterium | reverse complement strand
ACTGCTGAATCGCTCCAAATGCGGGAACAAACGTCGCCTTGCCGATGTTGCTGCCGCGCCAGGTAACATCGCCTTCGAAACCCCAGATGAAGTGCCCGCTCTGGTAGTTGAAGCCCGCCTGCAGCCCGCCGGCGAGGCCGTTGGAGTTGGCATTGCCGTTCGCCTGGCAGTCGCTCACGGCGCCGGTGATCGCCGCACAGGCGGGCAACGACGTCGCCGCGTAATCGAAGTGCGTATCGGAAAAAGCAAATCCCAGGTTGGCGCCGACGTAAGCGCCAGTCCAGTTGAACACCGTCACGTACGGCGGCGGTAGGTCGGGCGGTGGCGATTGGTCCGGCGTTACATATCCATCAGCCGATGCGCCGGAGGAAGCCAACGAGAGAGAGAATGCAGCGGCGGCAACGAAACGTCGCCTCATAGCGCGATCTCCGATGCGAATGTGGCCTTGCCCCCGAGGAACCGCGTGACGTGCTCGGCAACGGCAAACTCGGCCGCGACAGTGCGGCAGAATCATGCCTTTGCGGCGCGGACCATACGCTGCGTATTTTTCCCAGTCTATGGCCGCTGCCCGCTGTGGCGACGCTGGCGGGCGATCGCAGAACACGCACGCCGCTGGGTACGTCCAGCATACTGAAATGGGGCTGACAGGTGCGCGCTATTTGCTCAGCAATGCGGCAGTTGCTGACGCCTCACTGAATTCCTTGTGCCCGCAGTGCCGCAAACCGACGTGTGACATCTGACACGGAGCTGACGGCAAGCCGTACCGCGCGCGCATGTTGCGGGTATGCAGCAGGGAGAAATTTTTTTTCCAGCCAACGTTGGGGCTGCGGAGTGCGCGCGCCCTTGTAGCTGCCACTCGAGCACGCCCTGGGCGCGTGACGCTGATTTGCTCGCGGTGGGCCGGCGCCAAAATGCCAGACCGACAACGTGCGTCTTACGCCTGCCCCTTGACGACCTCGGCGAGGGGAACGGCTAGGCGGTACTCGAATCCGGCCGCCGCAAAGGTCAGCTGTGCCGCACCGGCCATTCGCAGCACGCGCGTGCCAAAGCCGGGCTGGCCCGGGGAGTGTGCGGGAGGACCACCGCGTTCCTGCCAGAGAAAAATCAGTGATACCCGATCGGGAGAGGGAGCGACCGTCCAGCTGATCGCCACGCGGCCGCCGCTCACCGCAAGCGCGCCGTGCTTGAGCGCGTTGGTTGCCAGCTCGTGGATCACGAGCGCCAGGGTTTGCGCGAAGGCGCCGCCGATCACCAGCGGCTCTCCCTCGATGGCGGCGCGCGCGCCAAACACGGCAAGTTCGGCCTGCACCAGCTCGCGCAACGGCACACCGCCTCCGGGTCCGGCGGCAACGAACTCCTGCGCATGGGCGAGCGCATGCAGGCGTCCAACCAGAGACTCCTGCGCGCTGGCAAGATCCGGGCTGCGCACCAGCGTTTGGCTGACGATCGCCTGGATGACTGCCAGCATGTTCTTGGTCCGATGCTGCAGCTCGCGTACCAGCACCGACTGGCGCACCTCTGCCTCCTTGCGCTCGGTGATGTCGCGCGCGATGGCGTGGATGGCGACCGGTGTATTGCTGGCGTCGACGAGCACCTTGGAATTGACTTCCAAAATGAAGCGCCGTCGTCGGTCCTTGCCCAATAGCTGCATTTCATAGCGGGGTGCGGCTGGCCCGCCCAGCATTTGCGCGAGCATGTCGCTCTGCATGGCGAGCTGATCCTCCGGCACGTAGCGGCTGAGCGGAGTACCAATCAGCTCATCGGGGCTGTAGCCGAGTATGCGCTCGACGGCAGGGTTCACTGATGTGATGCGAAAGTCGAGATCCAGGGTCGCAACGATGTCGTTGGCGTTCTCCACCAGCGATCGATAACGCTCCTCGCTCTCGCTCAGTGCCTGCTGCGCCCGTTTGCTGTGGCTCACGTCCACCGTGCTGCCGACGACGCGAATCGCCCTGCCACTCCTGTCGTAGACGGCAATGCCGCGGTCGGCGACGTCGATCCAGCGGCCGTCGCGATGCCGGATGCGGTACTCGGCGACGTGGCGTTCCTGTCCGGCAAGTTCCACCTCGACCTGTGATCCCCAGGGCGAGCGATCTTCGGGGTGGATCCGCGCGCGCCACCAATCCACCGTCGGCTCGGCGTCCCGCACGCCAACTCCGAGAATGCGCTCCAAGCCGTCCGATCGCTCAACGCGCCCGCTGGCGATATCCCAGTCATAGACCATGGCGTCGACGGCGCGCATGGCCATCGCATAGCGGTCCTGGCTCAGCTGTAGGGCGCGCAGCGTTTTCTTCTGTTCGGTGACATCGCGCATCCTGACGACCGCCATGGTCACCCTGCCCGTGCCGTCGCGGACGGGAATGGCGGAATTGAATACCTCATATTCACGCTCCTGCGCCGGCTGGCGCATGCGCAGCGGCAGGTCGATCACCGTCTCTCCGGAGAGCGCCCGGATTACCGGCCGTTGCGCGTAGGCGAGCGCCGTGCCGTCCTCGCCGTAGGCCTGAATGTGCGCCAGCGCATCGCCGAGATCGATCGGTGGCAGCGCGGCGGCCCTCGCGAATCCCAGCAGCCTGGCCATCGCATCGTTGATGAAGACGAGCTTGCCCGTGGCATCGACGGCGGCAACCCCGTCATAGAGCGATTCGAGAACCGCGCGCAGGCGCGCTTCGCCGGCCGCTAGCGTCTCCTGTGCCTTTTTGCGCTCGCTGATATCGACCACGACCGACAGTAAACATTGCCGGCCGTTGAGGGTGATGACTTCGGCCGAAAGCAGGGTGGTGCGCGCTTCCCCGTGCTTGCCGCGCAGCACAACTTCCCGCTCGTGCAGGGATTGGTTGGTGAGGAGCAGCTCGCGAATGCACGCGAAGTCGGCGGGATTGTTGTAGACGTGCAGCTCCTGCGCGGTACGGCCCATCACCTCCTCGCGTGTGTAGCCGGTCGTCGCCAGCAGCGCCCCGTTGACTGCGAGATAGCGCCCCTCGTCCAGGGTGCTGACGCTCATCGCGATCGGCGCCAGGTCGAAGAGCTTGGCGAACCGCTCCTCACTCTGGCGCAGGGCGCGCTCCTGCTGCTTGCGCAGCCTGATGTCGCGACACACCGTCGCCGCACCGACGACGCTGCCCGCAGCGTCGCGAATCGGCGATACGGTCAGCTCGACGGCAACCGGTACGCCGTCCTTGCGCACGCGCACCGTGTCGTATTGCTCATACCAGCCGCCCTGCAGCAATTTGCCGATCACGTGCCGCGCACGCGGCACGTGATCGGGCGCGACGAGAACGAGCAGCGACTTGCCGATGATTTCCTCGGCCGTGTACTGCAAAAGCCGCTCGGCTTCGGCGTTCCAAGAGTTGATGGTGCCGTCGGGCGTCCAGCTCCAAATCGCATCGCGCGACGCCTCGACCACGGCGACCAGCTGCTGTTGGTGCGCGCGATCCTTGGCTCGCTCAGCGATCGCCTCGGCAAGCTCCTGCCGGACCCGTGCAAGCTCGCCCTCGAGCTCGCAAATTCGTTGCTCGCACGTGCACGCAGGCATTCGATCGATCCGCTCCCGCGGGGCTGCTGCATCGCCGATGCCATTGTAAACGCCCAGGTCGGCAATTTTGAGGTCAATGCGAGCTTCGGCGCTGCATGCCTGGTGGCGCGGCGCAAGCGCGACGGGCCGCAGCTTGCCATATGCGAGGCGGCATAATGTGAACCCCGTTGCGTGCGCGGCGAGGCGGAAGCGGGGCGCGGGATGAGCGTGGTTTGCTGCTGCCGATCGGGCGCTTCCAAGCGCTTGTCGAGAACGATGCAGCGCTTGCAGGCAACGGTTTCATGCAGCAAGCAACGACGGCCACTGGGCATCCTCGCGTGGGCATCCTCGCGTGGGCATCCTCGCGTGGGCGTCCTCGCGGCATTCGCTGATCACCGGCGATCGCCTGAGCGCGTGGCGGTGGCGAGTGCGAGGGTCGCCACCAACAACCGTTACCCCGGGTGGACAAGAGCTCACTCCGCCGAGAACGGCGTGCTGCCCGGCGGAGGACCACGCGGAGGACCGCGTGCTTTGCGGAGGACGCGGTCGGCGCCGCGCCGCAACCGCGATCCCCGGGGCTCCGGCCGCACCCGCGCCTACCTCGGGGGCTAAGCTCGGCGGCCGCGATCGTGGACAATCACTCCTCGTGCCCCGGCCGCGTTTGTGCCGTGGCTCAAGAACCCCGGCCGGGCGGTGTCACTCCTCCACGTCCTCTTCGGCCAAATCGATCAGGGCCAATTCGGTCCGAGCATCGGGCACCGGGCCAGTGAAGTAGTAGTCGCCGACCCGGAATGCGTATACCTGCCGATCCTTTGCCCGGCGCTCGCGCAGTTCTTCGACAATACTGGCTTCGACGCTCAGCGATCCGCCTTGCGCGGCGAGTCGCTCCAGCTCGGCGTCGGAAATACGCTCGATCTCAATGGCCACGCTCTGCTCCCTTGTCGCAGAGATGGTTAACGTACGGCCAGGGCAATGGTTGCGGCGCCAAGCGCGCGCGCAAAAAAAATCTGTTTGAGGCCGGCGCCGGAAGGCCGAGGGCCCGCGAAGGGCCTGCAGGTGCCGCCCGCCGCAAGGCTGCGGTCGGGCTCGGCGCGCTGCCGTCATCTGCGGGTCTCAGGGACGGCATCGCGTGCGCCGACGCGGGCTGGCCAGGCCCATCCCAGGGCGAGGACGACGATGCCGAGTAGCGTCACCAGCGCGTAGACGTATTTGAGCGCTCCGCCCATGGCCGCCGCCAGCGTGGCAAGCTCCGCGCCGCTCAGGTTTCGCCGCAATTCCGGCTGCATCAGGCGATTGGCGACGTCCGCATGCCCTGAGGAAAAATGCAGGGCCGAATTCACCACGGCGCCGAACAGCGCTGCCGCCGCGGATTGCCCGACAATGCGCATGAACATGATTGCCGAGGTCGCCGATCCGCGGCCAGCCGTCGTGCTGGCGGCCTGCGAGGAGACGAGATAGGTGGTGTTGGAAAAGCCCATGCCGATGCCGACGGTCAGTGCGCATCCGGCCGGCCAAGCCGGGCCACTTTCTGGGCTCATGGCCAGAAAGCCCACGCCACCAACGATCAAGGCCATGCCGCCGAGGATGGCCGTGGTCCGATAGCTGGTGCGGATCATCAGACGGCCGGCGGCGACACTGGCGACGGCCCAGCTCACGGACATGGCGCCAAGCGCGACGCCGCCGGCGAACGCGCTGCGGCCCATTACGCCCTGCACATAGGTGGGCAGAAAGGCGCTGACGCCGATCAAGACCGCGCCGATGCAGACGCTGCCGAGGGAGCTCAACGCCAGCAGGCGGTTGCGCCAAAGCTCCGCGGGAAGAATTGGATCGGCGATGCGGCTTTCATGCCACACCAGGAGCGCGAGCGTCGATCCACCCGCCGCGAGACAGACCGCGAGCATGCCATCGCCGAGGCTGTGGGCTTGCACCAACGCCATCATCAACAGCCCCCCGCCGCCCATCAGCAACAGGGAGCCGAGATAATCGACGTGACG
>JBPYEF010000328.1:0-6039 GCA_051985875.1 Hyphomicrobiaceae bacterium | reverse complement strand
ATGCCGCGCGCACCCGTGCCCGCCACGTGCGCGTGGCAGGCGGGGCCCCTCGTCGCAGGCGGGCCCCGTGCACAAGCACGCCTCTATAGCCGACCATCAGGCGGCGCCGCGCCGGCAGCGACACGCGCAGGGAGCAACGCGCGGGCGAGGTTGCGGGAACGCCGCACCCCCCGGTCGTTGCTTGGATCCAGGCACGTCGACGGATGGGAGAAGCGCACACCTGGCCGCGGGGGGCGCGCGGGTGTTTGCGACGATTAACCTTGCTGCAGGAAGCCAATCTCTCCAACCGCGGAACCCGCCCACGTTCCGGCGCGGCGCGCTCCCAGCCTTGCTGAGCGCAGCGGTCGCGCGCCACCGATGCCGGGGGGCAGTCGGTGCCCGATCGTGGTCGCGGGTGCGGCGACGGGCGCGGTCGCCGACCGGTCGCCATGGCCCGTCTGTTGTTGGTCATTTGCGCTCGGTGAGCGCTCCGCGGGTCGCTGCCCGCCGTTGGCCGCACGGCGTGGCTGGCGCGGTGGCGCAGGCCCCCTCGGCGGGTGGCGCTCCCCTCGGCGGGTGCTATAAGGGGCCATGCCCCAGGGTACCGCCAGCGGTGGGTTTCCGACGCCCGAGCACGATCACGAGCGTTGCCTTGAACAGGCGATGGTGCGCGCGCAGGCGGCCTTTGCCGCCAAGGGCCTAAAGCTCACGCCCCTCCGCGAGGCGGTGTTGCGGGAAATCGCCGCCTCGCACACGGCGATCGGCGCCTACGACGTGCTCGACAAATTCGCCGCGCGCGGCGAGCGGATGGCGCCGATTTCCGTTTATCGGGCGATCGATGCGTTGCTTGCCGCGGGCATCGTGCACCGCTTCGAGAGCCGCAACGCATTCTTCGCCTGTCACGTGCCCCATGGCAGGCGCCAGCTGATCCTCGCCTGTGACAGCTGCGGTCGGATCGCCGAGGTGGATGCGGCCAAGGTGTTCAGCGCCATCGACAAATCGGCGGCAACCGCATCCTTCCTTCCCAACGATGCCGTGGTCGAGGTGCGGGGTCTGTGCGCGGCCTGCGGTGGCCGCGCCCTGGGGAAGCGCGCATGAGTGGCGAGGCGCCGAACGCGGCGCATGCCGCACTGCCGCAGCGGCGGCCCGAGGAGGTCGCACACGAGGTCGCAGGGGAAACGGTGCGCCACTGCCCGGCGGACGGTGCGCGCGGCGAGCAGCAGACTGGCGCCGTGGCCCTGATCAGCGCGCGCGCGCTCAGCTTTGTCCGCAACGGTCGCGTGATCCTGCAGGGTGTCGATCTCGAGGTTGGTGCCGGAGAAATCGTCACCGTGATCGGTCCGAACGGGGCCGGCAAGACGACGCTCGTGCGCCTACTGCTCGGGGTTGAGGCTGCAGACGGCGGCACAACCCTGCGCCGGCCCGGCCTCGTCATCGGCTATGCGCCCCAGCGTTTTACCATCGATCCGGCGATCCCGCTCACGGCCGCACGCTTCGTCGCACTGGGCGCGCAGCTCGATCGCGAGGCGATCGCCGGCGCGTTGGCGGAGGTCGGCGCCGGTGCGCTCGCGGAACGTCAGATCGCGGAGCTTTCCGGCGGAGAATTGCAGCGGGTCATCCTCGCCCGCGCGCTCGCTAGGTCGCCCGCCCTGCTGGTGCTGGATGAGCCGCTGCGTGGCGTCGATTACGCGGGCGCGGCCGAGCTGTATGCGCTGATCGCCCGCATCAGGACAGTGCGCAATCTCGGAGTGCTGCTGGTGTCCCATGACCTGCACGTGGTTATGGCGCAGAGCGATCGGGTCGTGTGCCTCAATCGCCACGTCTGCTGCTCGGGGGTACCGCAGTCGGTGGCCCAGCACCCCGAATATGCGCGCTTGTTCGGGTCGCAGGCCGCGCGCGCCCTCGGCGTCTACCAGCACCAGCACGACCATCGCCACGATCTTGCCGGCGACCCACGGCCGATTGCGCCGCAGCGCGCGCGCGCTTGCGGAGGGGATTGATGGTGGTGGAGCCATTTCTGCTGCGCGCCTTGTTCGCCGGCCTTGGGCTTGCGCTGGTCGCGGCGCCCCTCGGTTGCTTTGTCGTGTGGCGTCGCATGGCGTACTTCGGCGAGGCGGTGGCGCAGGCCGGCCTGACCGGCATAGCCCTCGGTCTCGCGCTGTCGCTCAATTTGACCGCGAGCACCCTCTGCGTCACCCTCGCCACGTCTGGGCTGCTGATCCTGCTCGCGCGCCAGCAGGTGATCCCGTTCGACGCACTGCTTGGACTTCTCGCCCACGCCGCGCTCGCCGTCGGCGTGATCGTGGCCTCGCTGGTGCGCGGGCCGCAGCTCGACCTGACGGGTTTTCTGTTCGGGGATATCTTCGCCATCAGCGGCGCGGATCTGTACGCGATCTTTCTCGGCGGCGCATTGGTGCTCGCCTGCCTGGCGGTGATCTGGCGGCCACTGCTGGCCCTTTGCGTGCACGAGGAACTGGCGGCCGCGGAGGGGCAGCGCACCGCGCCGACCAAACTTGCTTTCGTTCTGCTGCTCGCGGTCGTGGTGGCGATGGCCATCAAGATCGTCGGAGTGCTGCTGACCATCGCCTTCCTGATCATGCCCGCTGCCGCGGCGCGGCCCGTATCGGAATCGCCCGAGCAGATGGCCCTGTTCGCCGCGATTTTCGCCATGCTGGGCGTGGCGGTGGGACTGTTTGTTTCGATTTCCTTCGACACCCCGGGTGGCCCCTCGATCGTCGTCGTGCTCGCGGTGATCTTTGCGGCGGCGATTATTCCGAAGGTCGTGCGCACGGCGCGCTAGCCGAAACGCGGCGCTTCGGGGGAGACGCACAAGAAAGAGGAATGAGGTCATGACAGCGCCAGAAAGCCGACCAACAGGGGCATTGCGGCCCGATGCGGTGGCGGCGGAAGCTGCACCGGCGGCGGCTGCGCCGGGGCCGGCCAGTGGCGGCCAGGCGACGCTTGTGCCGCGCCGGCGCGCGCTTGCGGTCGACGTCGGCGGCGTGCTGATCGGCGGGCGGGCGCCGATCATCGTACAGTCGATGACCAACACCGATACCGCCGACGTTGCGGCGACGGCCAAGCAATGCGCCGCGCTCGCGCGTGCCGGCTCGGAAATTGTGCGCATAACCGTCGATCGGGACGATGCCGCGCGCGCCGTGCCGCACATCCGCGATGCGCTGCTGCAGATGGGTGTAGCGGTGCCGATCGTCGGCGACTTCCACTACAACGGCCACACCCTGCTCACCGACCACCCCGCCTGCGCCGAGGCGCTGGATAAGTACCGCATCAATCCCGGGAACGTCGGCTTCAAGGGCAAGCGCGACCGGCAGTTCTCGGCGATCATCGAGCTCGCGCTCAGATACGCCAAACCGGTTCGCATCGGCGTCAATTGGGGTAGCCTCGACCAGGAGCTGCTGACCCGCCTGATGGATGAGAACGCAGCGGCGGCGCAGCCGAAGGAGGCGCGCTCCGTGATGCACGAAGCCATCGTGCAGTCCGCGCTGCTGTCCGCGGCGCGGGCGGAAGAGCTCGGCCTCGCGCCCGACAGGATCGTCATCTCGGCCAAGGTCAGCGCCGTACAGGATCTGATCAGCGTCTACACCAGCCTCGCAGCCCGCTGCCGCTACGCCCTGCACCTCGGGTTGACCGAGGCCGGCATGGGTTCGAAAGGCATCGTTGCCTCTACCGCGGGCATGGGCATCCTCTTGCAGTGCGGCATCGGCGATACCATCCGCGTGTCGCTGACGCCGGAGCCCGGGGGTGATCGCACGCAGGAGGTGCGCGTCGCCCAGCAGATCCTGCAGTGCATGGGGCTCAGGTCGTTCGTGCCGATCGTCGCCGCTTGTCCCGGCTGTGGGCGCACGACCTCGAGCGTGTTCCAGGAGCTCGCCGCCGACATCGAGGGTTTCCTCAGGGAACGCATGCCCACCTGGCGGCGGCAGTTTCCGGGCGTCGAGGCGCTCAACCTTGCGGTTATGGGCTGCATCGTCAATGGACCTGGCGAATCCAAGCACGCCGATATCGGCATCTCGCTGCCGGGCACCGGCGAGGCGCCGGCGGCGCCGGTGTTCATCGACGGCAAGAAGGAGAGGACCCTGCGCGGACCAAACATCGCCGGCGAGTTCAAGGCGATCGTCGAGAGCTACGTCGCCCGGCGCTTCGGGTCGCCGAGCGGCGGCACGGGTGCGGCCGGGGACGCCGCGGCAGACGAGCGCGCTTGAGGGGCAGGGGCTGCCGGTTCGCTGGGCGCGAGCCGGGCTGGGTGCGACGGAAACGCCCGGGGGCATGCCAGAGGTCGCACGGTTTTTTTTGCCGGCGAGGCGTTGTAGGATTGCAAAAAAGCGTTTCCTACAGGGGAGAGCGCCCGGTGGCCGGCATGCTTTTGGCCAGGCGGACGGCGGCGGGGCGAAAGCCAAGCCGGCTCCGCCGCAAGTTACCTCGCACGCCCATGCGCGCGGCCCTGGCTGCCGCGGCGCTGGCATGCCCCCCCGCCGTCGCGTGGAACAGCACCGGCGCGGGATGCGTGCATCGGGTTAAGGACGAGCGCTCGCGATCGTTGCCGCCGAGCTTCCCGGCGGGCAAAACCGGCGCGCGTCACTCTCCTCGCGACAGGGGCCAAGCATGGCGATAGGCGCGATCACCACCACCCTGCAAGAGGCGCCGCCCCCGCGGCGCCAGCGGCTGCTTGAGGACGAGCGCTGGCTCGCCTTCGTCCTGCTCGTGCCGACCATGGTGCTGCTCGGCATGTTCATCGCCTATCCCTTCGCGCGCGGCATTATGCTGTCGGTGACCAACACGCGTGTCGGCGTGCCCGGCGATTTCGTAGGGCTCGCGAACTACTACAAGATCTGGAACGACAACATCTTCCGCACAGCGGTGTACAACACCTTCCTGTACACGGGCGTGACCACGGTCTTCAAGCTGTCGCTCGGGCTGTGGCTGGCGATGCTGCTCAACCGCAACTTCAGGGGCAAGGCCTTCACGCGCGCCTTCATTCTGCTGCCGTTCATCGTCCCGACCGTGCTCTCGACATTCGCCTGGAAGTGGATGTTCGATCCGACCTTCAGCGTCATCAATTGGGTGCTCTACCAGCTCGGACTGGTGTCCGGTCGCATCAACTGGCTCGGCGACCCGGACTTGGCGATGGCATCGATCATGGTCGTCAATATCTGGCGCGGCGTGCCGTTCTTCGCCATCAGCCTGCTCGCCGGGCTGCAGACCATCAGTCCCGAGCTCAACGAGGCAGCGGCCATCGACGGCGCCAAGCCGTGGAAGCGCTTTTGGTACGTCACCTGGCCGTTGCTGCTGCCGGTGACGATGGTCGTCGTGCTGTTCTCGGTGATCCAGACCTTTGCCGATTTCCAAATCGTCTACGTGATGACCGGTGGCGGTCCGGCGAATGCGACGCACCTGTTTGCCACCTACGCCTACCAGATCGGCGTCGGCACCGGGCTGTTGAGCGAAGGGGCGGCGATCTCGCTGGCGATGTTCCCGATTCTGTTTCTGGTCGTCATCGTGCAGCTCCTCTACATCCGCCGCGTGGAGACTCGCTGAGCCATGATCGAAGGCGCGAGGTGGAGACGCTGGGTTTTCTTCCATTTGCCGCTGGCGTTGTTCCTGCTGTTTTTGTTGTTTCCGTTCTACTGGATGATCATCACCAGCTTGCGCCCGGACGGCGAGCTGTATCGGCCCTGGAATTCGGTGAACTACAACCCATTCTGGACCATGCATCCGACGTTGGACCACGTCAGGTACCTGTTCGAGGAGACGCTGTTTTCCGATTGGCTGTGGAATACGACCTTCATCGCGCTGGCATCGACCGCGATCTCGCTGGTGTGCGGCGTGTTCGCCGGCTACGCGCTCTCCCGGCTCAGCTTCCCCTTTGCCGGCAGCCTCGGCACCGGCATCTTCGTCACCTATCTTGTGCCACAGACGCTGCTGTTCATCCCGCTTGCCGAGATCATCCGCAATTACCGGTTGGGCGACACGCCCTGGTCGCTGATCCTCACGTATCCGACGTTCCTGATCCCGTTCTGCACCTGGCTGATGATGGGCTAT
>JBPYEF010000327.1:0-4159 GCA_051985875.1 Hyphomicrobiaceae bacterium | reverse complement strand
GACTGCCAGGTCCCACTGCCTGGTCCCACTGCTTGGCCGCCGACGGGTTGCCCCGCCCGCTGCTGTACCCGGCACCGTATTCCTCGCGCATTCCTCGCGCGGCAGCGGCGACCTGGCATCCGCCGTTCTTGCACCCTGGGTCGCCGAGGAGCTGGCGCCAGACCCTTAGTTGGCGCCCTCAGTATGCGCCCTGCGTATGCACCCTCAGTATGCGCCCTCAGCCAGTGCGTGCCAGTGCGTGCCAGTGCGTGCCAGTGCGCCCCGGTGCACCGATGCGCGTGCTCTTGCGTCCCGCCCACCCCTGCCGCGGACCCTTGCCCGTGCGCCGCCTTTCCGCGCGCGCTCGGCAGCGCCCTGGCCAGGATTACATCCCCTCGGGCGGGCCTCCCGCGGCCTACCGCCTGGAGGCCATGTTCTGCCGCGCCTAGCGCCACCCCCGCCGCGTTCACAGCTTCGTCGCCAACGGCACCGCCGAGCGGAAAGATGCGACAGACCCGGCGTTGGCCCGCAACCCCGCGGGGCCCATGCGCTGCAAACGCTTGGGGGCCCGCGTCTCGAGGCCCCGTGTCATAAAGCCAACGATCGAGCTGCGCAAGCGTCGCGACAACGCCGCGAGGCCGATGCGCGCGCTTCTAGCGCGGCGCCAGCACCATGACCATCTGCCGGCCTTCCATGCGCGGCTCTGACTCGACCTTGGCGATCGGCTCGGTATCCACGCGCACGCGCTGCAGAACCTCCCAGCCGAGCTCCTGGTGGGCAAGCTCCCGGCCGCGAAAACGCAGGGTCACCTTGACCTTGTCGCCGTCGTCGAAAAAGCGCCTAATCGAGCGCATCTTGACGTCGTAGTCGTGGTCGTCGATGCTCGGCCGCATCTTGATTTCTTTGATCTCGACGATCTTTTGGCGCTTGCGCGCCTCGGCGGCCTTCTTCTGCTCTTGGTATTTGTATTTTCCAAAATCGAGAATTTTGGCTACCGGTGGGTTCGCATCCGGGGAAATTTCCACCAGATCAAGCCCCGCTTCCGTTGCGCGGGCCAGGGCATCGGCAATGGCGACCACCCCGACATTGCGACCGGTATGGTCGATCAGCCGGACTTCACGGACGCGGATATCTTCATTCATCCGCGGACCCGTAGCCTCGCGCGCAGGCGCGGCTCTCATTGGACGACGTATGTTGCACTCTCCATCGTTGGTTGACGATATCCTCCGTTGCCGGTGCGGCGGCCGCGGCGGGGGCCTAGAATCGGAGAGATGCTACCCCAAGTCAAGGTTGTCGCGCGAGACCGGTTGTCGGGGTGCACGCGGCCCGTGCAGTGCAAAAACGCTGCGCGAGCGTGGTGCCGAGCAGGGAATCGTACACCGCAAGGGTGCGCCTCTGCATCGCCTCGACCGTGAACCGCTCAAGCACGTGCCGCCGCGCCCGCTTGCCGATCTGCTCGCGTGCCGAGCGTGCAAGCGCCAATGCCTCGGCCAGGCGTTCGGCGAGCGCTTCGGCTTCCCCCGCCGGTACGAGCCAACCGGTTATCGCCTCGGGTGCGGCCAGGGGTGGGGCGAGTATGGTTTCGGGGGGCGCGCCCAAGTCCGCGGCGACCACCGGGCATTGCATGGCCGCTGCTTCGATCGCGGTGCGCCCGAACGCCTCGGGCTTGGTCGAGGCTATGACCGTGACGTGCGCGGTGAGGTAGGCGGCGGCCATGTCCGCGACGTGGCCGACGAGGTGCACGCATCGGCTGAGGCCGCAGGCCTCGATTTGCCGCCGCAACTTTTGTGCGTAGGCGTGGCGACCCTGGTCGTCGCCGGCAAGGACGAGGTGGGCGCCGGCGAGCCGTTGCCCTTGGACGAGGCGTGCCACGGCCTCAATCAGCACCTCCTGCCCCTTCCACGACGTCAGCCGCGCCGCGTTGAGGATGATTGGCGCCGCGGCGTCGACGCCCCATCGCTGCCGCAGCGCGCGCTGCCGCTCGGGGGCGACGCGATCGGGATCGAATGCCCCGGTGTCGACCCCGCGATGGATGCTGGCGATGCGCGCCGGTGGCGTGCCATAACGCTGCCGAATGAGTTCGGCGGTGAACTGAGAATTGGCGATGACCACGTCGCCTCGCGCCATGACCGAGTTATAGGCGCGCTTGAGCGCGTTGGTCTCTCCGTAGGCGCCGTGGTAGGTGGTGACGAAGGGAATGCGCGTGCGCCGGGCGGCGATCAGCCCGCTCCAAGCGGGCGCCCGGCTGCGGGCGTGGATCAGATCGACCTTCCTGCCGGCGACGAGGGTGGCGAGGTTGCGGGCGTTGGCCAGGATACGCAGCGGGTTCTTGCTCGCCGCAGGAAAGCCGATCAGCTCGCCACCGCTCGCCGTCAGGCGATCGACCAGGCGTCCCGGTTCGGCGAGCACGAGTGCGCGCGCGCCGGCGCGGACGAGGGCGTCCGCGATCTCGAGAACCGCAGTCTCGGCGCCGCCGGTATCGAGACGGGGGATGATCTGCAGTATGCTCGGGCGGTCGGTGGACAGCTTGCGGCACTCCCTGCTGCGCGGCCCGCGTTTTGGCCGCGCCTTTGCCGTCCTCTAGGCCGCGGCGACAATCAATCCCGTGCCGCCCTCCGGCCAGCGTTTGGCGTGCGGCGCGCCGCCGTGACCGGCGGTTCATAGGATGGCTGCGGGGAGACCGCAATCGCTGTGTGTCGGCACCGGCGCGGGAGCGCGTCGCATCGCCTACCTGCGTGACCCTGGTCGGCGTCCCGACACGCCGGGCGTGTTCTGGCTGTGTGGCTTCAAATCGCAGATGACGAGCACCAAGGCGAGCGCACTTGCCGCCTGGGCCCGCCGCCGCGGAATCGGCTGTGTGCGCTTTGACTATTCCGGCCATGGGCAGTCGGAGGGCGTATTCGAGGAGGGAACGGTCGGACGCTGGCTCGAGGAGGCGCATGCGGTGTTCCGCCTGAGCCGTGGGCCACTGGTCCTCGTCGGCTCGAGCATGGGTGGCTACATCGCATTGCTGCTGTTGCGGGAGTTGCTTGCCAAGGCGCCGCGCCAGGCGCGGCGCGTGGTCGGGGCGGTCTTGATCGCGCCGGCCTGGAACATGACGGAACTGCTGTGGAAGGGGCTGTCGGCGTCCGCCCGCCGGCAGATCGCCGGCGGCGGCGTCTACCTACGCCCGTCGCGCTACGGCGATGGGCCGTATCCCATCGCGCGTGCGCTGATCGTCGATGGGCGCCGGCATCTGCTCGGCCGCCGCGCGTTCGACCCGGGGAGGCCGGTCCACATCCTGCACGGGCGTAGAGATGCGGATGTCCCCCTCGCCCACACGCGCGCCCTGCTGGCGCGCCTGCGCGGCAACCATGCATGCCTCCGGGTCGTGCGCGACGGCGACCATCGCCTGTCCCGGCCGCAAGACATCGCCCTCTTGCTCGAGACCGTCGCCGGCATGGTGGCTGGTGAGAAAGCCGCGCGCCGCTGAGCGAAGCTTGGGCACGGCCGGCCAGGCGCCCACTGGACGTTGCGGTCGAGTGTGCGCCGCCGCTGTCTGCGGGCTGCGGCGACGTCGGCCGGATGCCGCGGGCTGAAACCTGTGATCGTGCGCTGGCGCGCCGGCGGGACGGGCTCAGCGGCCGGCGAGCGCGCGAATGCCCTCGCGGTAGGTCGGATAGGCGAGCACGACACCGAGACTCTCTTTCATGCGGACATTCCGCACGCGCTTGTTTTCGGCCCAAAATGTGAGGGCCTTCGGCGACAGCGCCGCGCTGTCGAAGGCTACGGCGGGTGGTACGGGCAAGCCCAGCAAGGCGGCGGCGAAGCAAACCACATCCTGCGGAGGTGCCGGTTCGTCGTCGGCGACATTGAAGAGATCGTGCCTGCTCGGCTCCGCCATCGCGGCGACGAGCACGCGGGCGATATCCTCGACGTGAATGCGGTTGAACACCTGCCCCGGCTTGACGACGCGCCGCGCGGTGCCTTCGCGCAAGGTGTCGAGCACGCTGCGGCCGGGACCGTAGATCCCGGCGAGGCGGAACACCTGCACGCGCTTTCCCGTCTGTTGCGCAAACGCCTGCCACTGGCGCTCGGCTTGCAGTCGACGCAGGCTGCGCTCGGAGATCGGGTGCGGCGTCGACGTCTCGTCGACCCAGCGGCCCTGACAGTCGCCGTACACGCCGATGCTCGACAGATA
>JBPYEF010000326.1:0-6222 GCA_051985875.1 Hyphomicrobiaceae bacterium | reverse complement strand
TGCGGCGGCGGGAGCGGTAGAGGAGGTGGCCAGTATCGCTTGATCGCGGTGCGTGTTGTTGGTTGTTCTTGTCTTGGCGCGCAGCATAAAAAGGCCCGGCGTTGCGGCCGGGCCAAGTATACGATTGCGGCTTCTGATGCGAAGCGCTCAGCGCTCCCACCAAAACCATTCCGCGTGGATCTTGCGCCACTCAGCATGGCGCTCGCGGTTCTCGCCGAGCATGATGCCGAACCGTATACAGGCTTTGCGATCACCCTTCTCGCAAAGCTGATGGAAGCCAACTAACTCTGCCTCACGCGCATTTTGAGCACGTAAAGTCGGGCTCCATGTGAAAGCCGCAACGCCCATTAGGGCAGCCGCAGCACCCACCGCTAATTTTGCATACATAACGCACTCCTTGTCTCTGATGACTACGCTATATACCGGCCACTGCAAGAGGGCTGCCTCAAGACCAAGAAATGACCGAATGGTGGCCGTTGGCTATCGGGAGCATGAACGTTTATCTCTTCGAGGCAATGCCGCGGGAGGCCGGCGCAGCACGAGGCAGTTATTGAACATAGTTCGCCGCGTGTTGTTGCTTGCCGTGCAGTGTGTGCGCATGAGGCATGGGCATCTTTTTTAGGGCTATCGAGTTCCTCGTCGCGCAGGGCGCGGAATAAAATGGGCGGGGCCCGACACGCCCTGCTCTGCGAGTGCAGGCGATCAAAACACTGTCCGCCGCAACAATACGTTGACTACGGATGATTGTCCTTTTCCGCCACGCTTGCCGCATCTATGGCGGGCTACGCCTTTTTGGCAGGCGTCGGCGGCTGCCTGGGGCTTGATGCTCAACACTACTGCCGTGGCACGTGCCACGCTGATCGTAGCGCCGGCAAGCAGATCGCGCGCCGTCTGATCAGGACCTCTCGCGCAGCTTGAAACGCTGGATCTTGCCGGTCGCGGTCTTCGGCAGCGTGTCGACGAACTCGACCCAGCGTGGGTACTTCCACGGCCCGGCGTGCATCTTGACGTGGGCCTGCAGTTCCTCAAGCAGACCGTTGTCGGCACGTGCGCTGGACTTCAGCACGATGAACGCCTTGGGCTTCAACAGGCCATCGCCGTCTTCTTTTGGTACCACGGCGGCCTCGAGCACCGCGCCATGACCGACCAGGGCGCTCTCGACCTCGAACGGCGACACCCAAATGCCCGACACCTTGAACATGTCATCGGTGCGCCCCTGGTAGGTGTAATAACCCTCGGCATCGCGCGTATACTTGTCGCCCGTGCGCGTCCAGCCGCCTTCGAACGTCGCCTTGCTTTTCGCGCGCTGGTTCCAGTAGCCCTCCGCCGCGCTCGGTCCCTTCACCAGCATCTCTCCGACCTCGCCGTCGGCCACCTCCGCGCCGTGTTCGTCGACCAGGCGAACTTCGTAGCCGGGTACCGGCCTGCCGGACGTTCCATAGCGGACCTTGCCGGGGCTGTTGCAGACGTACTGATGCAGCATCTCGGTGGAGCCTACGCCGTCCAGCACCTCGACCCCGAACCTCGCCGCCGTCGCCTTGCCAACCTCGGCTGGCAGCGCCTCGCCAGCCGAGACACACAGCCGCAGCCGCTGCGAGCCGTGCTGGCGCGAACCTTCGGGGGAGGCGAGCATGGCGGCGTAGAGCGTCGGCACGCCGAAGAACAGGGTCGGCTGATAGCGCGTCAGGACACTGAATACGGCCTCGGGCGTCGGCCGCTCGGGCAGCAGCACGGCCGAGGCGCCGACCGACAGCGGAAACGACATCGCGTTGCCGAGGCCGTAGGCGAAGAACAGCTTTGCCGCCGAGAAAACCACGTCGTCGGCGTGGATCCCAAGGCACTGCTGGCCGCACAACCGCGCCGTTTCCATCGGGCTCGTATGCACGTGGCGGACGCCCTTGGGCATGCCCGTCGACCCCGACGAGTAGAGCCAGAATGCGGTTTCGTCGGCAAACGTGTCGGCGGCTTCGAACTGCTCCGGCTGGCGCCCGAGCTCCTCGTGCAGCGACAGCGCAAACGGCGGCGGCTCGCCGCCGCAGACGAAGATGTGCTTGAGGTGGCGCAGTTCGCCGAGGCGCGATTGCACGACGGGCAGCAGGGGCGGCGAAACGAACAGCGCCCTGGCGCGACAGTCGGCGAGTATGTAGGCATACTGCTCCGCCGTCAGCAGCGTGTTGAGGCATACCGGCACGACCCCGGCTTTGATCGCTCCCCAGAAGGCGACCGGGAAGTCGACGGTGTCGAGCAAGAGCAGCGCGACACGCGCCTCGCGCTCTAGCCCGTAGGTCGCAAGCAAGTTGCCGAAGCGATCGCAGCGCGCCTGCAGCTCGCCGTAGGTGAGGGTTGCGAGCGGATCGCTGAAGGCGATCTTATCCGCCCTCCCCTCGGCAACGTTGCGGTCGACCATGTCGACTGCGGCATTGTAAATACGCGGATAGGTCATCGCTCCTCCCGCGGGCCGTCTTTACCGCGGCCCTTCCAGCTGCAGCCCGGTCGCGGTGCGAAGCCGCGACCACCAGCGCACCCCCCGGCATGGCTGCAAGATAGCGCATCTGCCCCGCCGGTAAAGGCTACCGATCCTCTGTCGCCGCGCCGGCAGGATGTACTATGGTGCCGGTCGCAAGACTTTCGCAGTGAGGTTGCATGACCAGCTCGGAGGCGATGCCGGAGGTCAGGCGCGGTGCCTCACCGGCCGACGAGGCCTTCCTCAAGCGCGTCGGTGAGCGCGTTCGCCTGGCGCGCGCCCGCAGGGGCATGTCGCGCAAGTCGCTCGCCAAGGCCTCTGGAGTGTCGGAGCGCTACCTTGCCGAGCTCGAACGCGGCGCGGGCAACGCCTCGCTGCTGGTGCTGCGCCAGATCGCCGAGGCGCTCGGCATGGAGGCTGCCATGCTGCTTGGCGATCGGCCCGAGCGCCCGATCGATTTAACCCTGGTCATCCATCAGCTCGAGCGGCTTGCGCCCGGTGATCTCGCCGCCGCCCGCCGCCTGCTAGCCGAGCGCTTCGGTATGGCGGCGCGCTCCGGTCGCGGCCGCATCGCCCTCGTTGGCCTGCGCGGCGCGGGCAAGACGTCGCTTGGTCAGCTTGCGGCGCAAGCCCTTGATGCACCGTTCATCGAGCTCGATCGCGAGATCGAGCGCGCCAGCGGTACGGAGCTGTCGGAAATCTTTGCCGTGCACGGGCAGGCGATGTTTCGCCGCCTGGAGCGGCAATGCCTCGAGAACATCATCCGCCAGTTCGACCGCGTGGTGATCGCGACGGGGGGAAGCCTGGTCACTGAGCCGGCCACCTACGACCGGCTGCTGGCCGAATGCTTTGTCGTATGGCTCAGCGCCACGCCCGATGAACACATGCAACGCGTGCTCGAGCAGGGCGACCTGCGCCCGATGGCCGACAGTCCGCGGGCGATGGACGATCTGAGGGCGATTCTCGACAGCCGGACGCCGCTGTACGCCAAGGCCAATGCCGTGGTGAATACCGGCGGCAAGACGCTGGCGCAGGCATTCGCCGCCCTGCTCGCGGCCATACCGTGTCCCGATGGCGGCGACGGCGCCCGCCCTGAAGCACCGCATCGCCCCCGCGCGTGAGCCGTGATGGGGGTGCAGGCCTTCTCCTGCCCTCGACCTTCGCCTGGGCGTGAGAATTCCCTTGGGCTCGCGGCGCCTTCGCGGGCGTGGCGGTCCCGGGCGCCTTCACAGTCGCCCAGTAGGCTCGCCTCGCGCGGGTCAGATGGGCGCTTTCTCCATATAGTACTTGAAATCGTCCTCTGCGGTGATCGTGAACCCATGCCGCTGATAAAGGCGCACCGCGGGGTTGATCTTGACCACGCCGAGCCGCAACGGCTTGTTGGCGCGGCGCGCACGGGCGATCAAGTCCAGCAACAGCCGCGAGCCGATGCCGTGACCCTGAGCCGCCGCCTCCAAGAATATCTGCTTGAGAAAGATCTCATCGCTCGCCTCGTGGACCTGCAACCACCCGATGTCCTTGCCGCCGCGCACGACGATTCGCACCTCCTGCGGTAAAAATCGCTCCGCAAACCGCAGCGCATGCCGCTCCGCGTCGAAATCGGGCAGGCGATCGGTGATGTAGCGCATCGTCTCGAAATAGATCTGCCGTGCGAAGGCGAGATCCTCGATGCGGGCAGGTCGCAGCGTTATCGGCGAAGCGTTCATCGGCGGTCCGGGTCGGGTAGCCTCCCCCGCGCAGCGTCGCATCGCCGCGCGGTAGAGTATCCTACCCTTCTGCCCGGCCGCGGGGCTTGTTGGCCAGCGGTTTGTTGGCCAGCGGCGCATGGGCGGGTGCCGATGGCTGTTGCCGGCTTGGGTGTGGGCAGGCGCTTCCTAGCGTGCGCCGGGTGGAGATCGCGGCGGTGCGTTCCGGCGGCGACTGCCCGGTCGCCAACGCCGAGCGCCGCCAAGGCAGCAGCGGCGGCCGCGGCGGTGCGGGGCGGGGCCCAGCGCAACTGATGTCCGCGCTGGCCGGCAGGGCAAGCGCATGCATGGGCTCGGCGTGCGCTAAGGCCAGTCGCGCATTAGCGAGCGGCGGCGTCAGCGCGCGCATCGAGGGTCCGCTTCATGGCCGCCATCCCGGCTGCAATTGCACCGGCGATGGCGGGTGCGGCGCTATCGGGCAGAAAATCCGCAATCCACACCACCCGGCTCGCGCGGTCGCCGTCGGGGAAAGCCTGCACCGAGGCATTGTAGTGCTTGGTTATGCCGCCTTCGGCCGACCACACCAGCCGTTTTGCCTGCTCGTCGATGGTCACGATCGGCTCGCGTACCACCATGCCGTTGGCAAACGTGACGATCCGCACATCGCCCTCGAGCCTGGTGTCGATCACGAAGCCCGGGACTAATCGGGTGTGCAGCGCGCCGACGTCGCGAATTGCTGCCCACACCTCGTCCGGGCTCGCCCGCGTGACGATTTCTCTCCGCACTGTGGCCATCTTGGCTCTCCCGTGACTGCCGTTGCCTGGCGTTGCGGACGCGACGTCGCAACTAACCGGCGCGCCGTGCCGGTTGGGTGCAGCAGGCCTCGATCCGGTAGCCGTCGGGATCGATGACAAACGCCGCGTAGTAATGGTCGCCGTACTCGGCGCGAACTCCGGGATTTCCATTGTCGCGTCCACCCGAGGTCAACGCCGCGCGATGGAAGGCATCGACGCTCCCGCGCGTTGGGGCTGTGAAGCAGAAGTGTAACCCCGATGCCGGGTCGGATTGGACCGGATGCGTCGCGCGGTTGAGCCAAAACGCGGCGGCCTCCCTGCCATAGCCGAGGCATGTGTCGTTGGCACTCAGGCACGCGTAGCCGAGCGGCTGTAGGGCGGCGTCGTAGAATGACTTGGCTCTGGCGATGTCAGCAACGCCGATCGAGACATGGTCGATCACGCTGAGGTCCTCCGTGGCTTGCTCCCATTGAATGCAACGTGCGGCGGCACGTTGCATGCATGCGCCACCTTGCTGCGCCCGCTGTTCCAGCGCTTGGGGAAAATTGCTATCTTTGCCGCATGCAGCAGACCCGTGCCACCGCCCCTTCGGGCAGCGATCGCGCGCAAGCGGCGACGCCCGCCGTCCGCCGTCTCGCAGAGGGACACGATTGGAGCATCGCCGAGTATGTGTGCAGCGCCGGCCCCGGCGATCGCCGCTTCGAGGAACGCCATGCCGCGTTCACGGTCGCGGCCGTATTGCAGGGGACATTTCGCTATCGCGCCGAAAACGGCGCTTCGCTGCTGTATCCCGGTGCATTTCTGCTCGGCAACTATGGCAGTTGCTTCGAGTGCGGCCATGACCACAGCCGCGGGGATCGATGCATCGCATTTCATTTCGATCCGGACTATTTCGCCGAGGTCGCTGCGGCTGCTGGCGTCTCGGGGCGGTTCCTATTCCGCACGGGCATGCTGCCCGCCGCCGCAACCAGCCTATCGTGGCTTGCGCGCGTGCACACAGTGATCGACCAAGGCGAGCCGCTAGCGGTTGGTGAGACCGTGGCCGAGTTGATCGAGATCGTCGTCGCCGCGACGTCGGGATCGGCGCCGTCGCCGCAGCGCGTCTCGGCGAGCGACGAGCGGCGTATCAGCGCGACGCTGCACCTGCTCGAGCAGCAGTTCGCCGATGCGATCAACCTCGATCGGCTCGCCGAGCTGGCGATGCTGAGCAAATACCACTTCCTGCGCACCTTTCGCCGCGTCGTCGGGATCGGTGCCGTCGCCGCAGCGCGTCTCGGCG
>JBPYEF010000325.1:0-3282 GCA_051985875.1 Hyphomicrobiaceae bacterium | reverse complement strand
GCTGATCGTCGGCCTGCTGCTCGCCTGGCTCGTCGCCCTCGATTGGCGCAGCCTGCCGGAGCGCGCCTGCGCCTGGGTGCGTGTGCAGCGCTACCGGCTTGGCTGGGTGCTGCTCGGCGGCTTATGCGCGGGTGTCCTGCTGCTGCTCTAGATCTAGAAAGCCACAGCCAGAGATCGCCGACGCCCCGCTCCGTGCGGCCGTTGTTGGCCGGACAAGCTTGCGCGCCATCGGCAAGCGAGCCTCTCGCAAAAAGAGCGCGGGCGGCCGCGGCCGCCCGCGCTGCTCGAAAGCGTCCTTCCCCGACGGTCAGACCGAGTAGTACATGTCGAACTCGACCGGGTGCGGGGTCATCTCGAAGCGCTCGACTTCCGCCATCTTCAGCTCGAGATAGGCGTCGATCATGTCGTCGCTGAATACGCCGCCCTTCTTCAGGAACTCGCGGTTCTTGTCGAGGTGCTCGAGGGCCTCGCGCAGACTGCCGCTGACGGTCGGGATCTTGGACAACTCCTCAGGCGGCAGGTCGTAGAGGTTCTTGTCCATGGCTTCCCCGGGATTGATCCGGTTCTGGATCCCGTCCAGGCCCGCCATCAGCATGGCGGCGAACCCGAGGTAGGGATTGGCTGCCGGATCGGGGAAGCGTACCTCGACGCGCTTGGCCTTCGGGCTGGTCACCACGGGAATGCGGCACGACGCCGAGCGGTTGCGCGCCGAGTAGGCGAGCAGCACGGGGGCTTCGTAACCCGGCACCAGGCGCTTGTAGGAGTTGGTGGTCGGGTTGGTGAAGGCGTTGATGGTCTTGGCGTGTTTGAGGATGCCGCCGATGTAGTACAGGCAGGCGTCCGACAGGTCGGCGTATCGGTTGCCCGCGAACACCGGCGTCGATCCCTTCCAGATCGACTGGTGGCAATGCATCCCGGAACCGTTGTCGCCGTACACGGGCTTCGGCATGAAGCAGGCGGTCTTGCCGTACGCCTGCGCCACGTTGTGGATCACGTACTTGTAAATCTGCATGCTGTCGGCGAGCTGCACCATCGGCCCGAACTTGATGCCGAGCTCGTGCTGCGCGGAGGCGACCTCGTGATGGTGCTTCTCGACGATGACGCCCATCTCCGCCATGACCGAGAGCATCTCCGAGCGGATGTCCTGGGCGCTGTCGACCGGCGGTACCGGAAAATAGCCGCCCTTGGTGCGCGGGCGGTGGGCGAGGTTGCCCATCTCGTAGTCGGTCCCGGAATTGGAGGGCAGCTCGGTGGCGTCGAGCCGAAAGCCGGTGTTGTATGGATCGACGGTGTAGCGCACATCGTCGAAAATGAAGAACTCCGCCTCCGGCCCGAATACCACCGTGTCGCCGATGCCAGTCTGCTTCAGGTAGGCCTCGGCACGCTTGGCGATCGAGCGCGGGTCACGTTCGTACATCTCCCCCGTGGACGACTCGAGCACGTCGCAGAACACCGCCATCGTCGTCTGGGCGAAGAAGGGATCGATGTGTGCGCTGCCCGCATCCGGCATCAGCGTCATGTCCGACGCCTCGATGCCCTTCCAACCGGCAATTGAAGATCCGTCGAAGGCATAGCCATCGGCGAACATCGCCTCGTTGACGCAACTACCGTCCGCCGTGACGTGCTGCATTTTGCCCTTGGTGTCGGTGAAGCACAGGTCAAGGAACTTCACTTCCTTGTCCTTCATCATCTTCAGCACGTCGCCTGCGGATTTCGGTCTCTCTGCCATTGCCGGTCCCCTGTCCTCGCTTACTGCTAGTGACGCTCAATACTGTCGTCGTCGGCGCCCGATCCCTCCCTCGTCCCGCCAGCCGCCAGCTCGTGTACTGGCGCACTGCCGTCGGGTTCAGATCGCGTCGGCGCCCGTCTCGCCGGTGCGGATGCGCACGGCCTCCTCTACCACCGATACGAAGATCTTGCCGTCGCCGATGCGCCCGGTCTTGGCCGCCTTCTGAATGGCATCGAGCGCTCTTGGCAGCATCTCGTCGCCGAGCACGACCTCGATTTTGACCTTGGGCAGGAAATCCACGACGTACTCGGCGCCGCGGTAGAGTTCGGTGTGGCCCTTCTGCCGGCCAAACCCCTTGGCCTCGATCACGGTGATGCCCTGCAGGCCGATCTCCTGCAGTGCCTCCTTGACCTCGTCGAGCTTGAACGGCTTGATGATGGCCTCGATCTTCTTCATGCCCGTTGAACCTCTCCTCCCCCGATCGGCGCGAGGTTGCCCCCGCGACGTCTCCCATCGGTCCGCCGCCGCTTGGCACAGCGTGAGCAAACCAACAGGCCAATCCCTGACACGGCGGGTCCGGGGATGGCCTCCGGGGTTGGCCTCCGGTTTGCCCCCAGAGGTTGCCCTCCAGAGTTGGCCCTCCAGAGTTTGCCCTTGGCGCAGCCCCAGCACGCCCCATGCCAAGCGTGCCGGGGATCCCGATGCAGAACTTGCCGAGCCCCGGCCGGCTTTTCGCGTATCTACAGGGCAACGGGCGGCGGCCGCAAGCCCGCGACCAGCCGTTTTCTTGGGCAATATGCGCATTTTTTGTGCTGCCGGGTCAGAGATCTTGGCGCTGCCGCGGCGCGGGCGCATGATGCGGGCGCTGTTCGGGCCATTGGGTGCCCTCGTGATCGCCGCCAAACACGAACTGCTGACGAACGCGGAGATGGGCCGGGCCGATCGGCTGGCGGTTGCCGCCGGCGTGCCCTCGCTGACGCTGATGGAGAATGCCGGCCGTGCCGTGGCGCAGGCCGTCGCGCTGCTCAGCAGTGCGGGCGACCGGATTGGGGTCGTGTGCGGCCCCGGCAACAATGGCGGCGATGGGTTCGTCGCCGCTCGCCTGCTGCGTGCGGCGGGCTCGCACGTGCGCCTTGCGCTTCTCGGTGCGCGCGAGCGACTGCGGGGTGATGCGGCGGAGATGGCGCGGCAATGGGGTGAGGCGATCGAGCCGCTGACGCCGGCAAGCATCGCCGACGCCGATCTGATCATCGATGCGCTGTTCGGCGCTGGGTTGACGCGCCCGCTTGAGGGCGTGGCGGCCGAGGTGGTGGCGGCGATCAATGCGCGCCGACGGCCCGTCGTTGCCGTCGACGTGCCGAGCGGTCTTGATGGCGATACCGGCGGCAGCGCTGGACCCGTCGTGCAGGCCGATTGCACGGTGACCTTCCTGCGCCTGAAGCCCGGCCACCTGCTGCTGCCCGGCCGCAGCCTGTGCGGGCAGGTGCGGCTCGCCGATATCGGCATTCCCGAAGCGGTGTTGCAGGACATGCAGCCGCATACCTTCGCCAACC
>JBPYEF010000324.1:0-4387 GCA_051985875.1 Hyphomicrobiaceae bacterium | reverse complement strand
GTCGTCCCACGCCGGCGCGTCCGCGGGATAGAACGCGGCGACGCGCTTCAAGTAGTCCATGGCCGCGCGCACGTTGTCGGATTTGACGGTGAGATTGCCCTTGGCGTCGACGAGTTCGGCGCCGAAGGATTGGAAGAAGGCGCCGGCGGTATCGACCGAATCGGAGGTTTGCCCGAGACCGATGCCGAAGGGAAAGCCCGCCTTGTGACAGGCCTCGGCCGCCTTGAGATAGGTATCGGTCGTCCAGCTCTCGGCCTTGGGCGGCGCGCCCGCCGGATACAGCGCCTGCACGTCGATGCCGGCGTGTTGCTTCATCAGATCGATGCGCGAGCACGGCCCCTTGATCTGGCTGCCGATGGTCGCCGGCACAGCAAGCCAATGACCGTCGGCGCGGCCGAGGTATTGCACCGTGTCGTTCACCGCGCCGTTGCGCTTGATCAAGTCCTCCATGATCTCATCGACCGGCTCGAGATTGGCGGCCTGGTCCTGCGGCCACCACGTGGGCATCGCCAGGATGTCATGGCCGGAGCGGGCCTGCGCCTCCGAGGCAATCGTCAATAGGTTCTTGAAGCCGTTCGAGGTGATGTAGTCGATCTGCACCTCGACGCCCTCCTTCGCCGCCCAGGCGTTGACGAGGGCCATGCTCGCGTTGTTGGCATTAGGCACCCAGTGGTCCCAGAAGCCGATCGCCAGCTTGCCCGCGGCGTTGGCGGTGCGCACGAAGGGGGCGGCAACCATCGCCGTGGAGGCCGCCGCGGTCATGGCCATGAATTGGCGGCGAGACTTTTTACGCATCTTGCATCTACTCCGTTTTAGTCGGTCCGCGGCAGGGTCAGGAGCGCATCGCCCGGTGTGCGCACACCCTTCGCCCGCCTATTGCATCGCGCCCATGGCGTTTTGCTCGCCGGTTCCTCGCGGGGCATGGCCATGGGTGCTGAGCTTAATCCGTATACTGCTGTCGATCATCTCCCGCTGATTTCTTGGTTGCCAAATCCTGAAGCTCCGAAAGCTCCGCCCCTGAAGGCCGACGGCGCCAAGCGTCGTCCCGCTTTCGTATTCCTCTGGATCGGTTGCCGCAGGCAGGCTCGCGCACTTTTGCGCCGAAAACCTTCTGCGCCAGGAAGTCGGAAGCCGGCCCATGAGCGACGCGAGCGCGACGGGTGGCAACCAGGAATGCAACTGGCGCGGTTGGTTGGCCCGTATCGGCAGCGCGCCCTCCACATGCGTTCCCTGGAAGCCGGTTTTACCGGTCAGTGCTTCAGCCCTTTGCTTGGTGCGGACATTTGATATGTGCGGGGCAGGTGGTGTCAAGGCCGCTGCGTCAGGGAGGCGGGTGTCGGCGCCGCACGGCCGCCCTGCTTTTTTTTGCAAATTGCCGGCGCTCACCGGTTTCCGAGAAAGCCCGCGGCGCCCGCCCCGATCAGCCGCGGCAAGTGCGTGTAAATGTAGCGACAGCCCATCCCCGTTACCTCGGCAACGGACTCGGGTGAGGCCGGCATGCCCGGCGTCAACCCGGCGGCGCGGATCTTGGCGACGGCCGCGGCGATGGCCGCCACCACGGCCGGCGCCTTGGGGTCTCCTGGGTAGCCCAGGGATTGCGACAGATCCGAAGGCCCGATGAACGCGACGTCGATCCCGGCCACCTCGAGGATGGCGTCAATATTGGCAAGCGCCGACTCATGCTCCAGTTGGACGCAGACGAGGGAGGCCCTGTTGGCCGCGGCGATGTAGTCCGGCATGCGCGCACCGAGCCCCCAGCGGTCCGGTCGCGTGGCGGCTGCCAGCCCACGCGCGGATCCGGGCCCGAACTTCACCGCAGCCACCGCCCGGCGTGCGTCCTCCGCGGTGTTGACCTGGGGAACCTGCACCCCCATGACGCCGCGATCCATAACGCTCTGGATGTCGCCGGGCGCATTGGTGCGTGGACGAGCGATCGGCGTCACGCCGGCGGCATCACAGGCGATCGCCATCAGCTCAAGGTCGCTCGGACCGATGCTGCCGTGTTCACAATCGAGCAGCACCCAGTCGAACCCTGCATAGCCCAGCATCTCCACGATCTGCGGCGAAGGGAACATCATCGAGCAGCCGAATGCGGGCAACCCGCGCGCAATCTTGTCTTTGATGCGGTTGGGTCTCATGACGTTCTCAGGATTGTGGGCGCCAATCCGCTCGCTTGCGGGCGCCCACCATCGATCAGGTGCCGGGCGTGCTTGCGGAAACCCGGCGTGGTCACCCGCCCGTAACGCTCATATGCCGGGCGACTGCCGGCTGGCGGGTGCGCCCGTCGATGACGAAGTCGTGGCCCTTGGGCTTGTGCGCGATCGCCGCATCGATCGCAGCGAACAGCGGCTCGTCACTCGCGCTTGCGCGCAGGGGCACGCGCAGATCGGCAGCATCATCCTGGCCGAGGCACATGTACAGCGTACCGGTGCACGTAAGCCGCACGCGATTGCAGCCCGCACAGAAGTTGTGGGTCAATGGTGTGATGAAGCCGAGCCGGCCGCCCGTCTCGGCGATGCGCACGTAGCGCGCGGGGCCGCCGGTTTGCAGGGGAATGTCTTCGAGCGTCCACCGCTCCATCAGCCGTGCACGGACGATCGAGAGCGGCAGATACTGCATGGTGCGGTCGCCGTCGATATCCCCCATTGGCATCGTTTCGATCAGCGTCAAATCAAAACCGCGCCCATGGGCAAAGCGAATCAGGGCGTCGAATTCGTCCTCATTCACACCCTTGAGGGCCACGGCGTTGAGCTTGATCTTCAGTCCGGCGGCGTCGGCAGCGTCGATCCCGGCCAACACCTGCCGCAGATCGCCCCAGCGCGTGATCGCCCGAAAGCGTTCGGGCTGCAGGGTATCGAGCGAAATATTGATGCGTTGAACGCCCGTTTCCTTCAGTGCGCCCGCGAATTTCGCCAGCTGGCTGGCGTTGGTGGTCAGCGTCAACTCATCGAGTGCGCCCGCCTGCAGATGGCGTGAGAGCGCACGGAACAGCCAGAGAATATTCTTACGCACCAACGGCTCGCCGCCGGTGATGCGCAGCTTGCGCACGCCCCTGGCGACAAAGGCCGAGCACAGCCGATCGAGTTCCTCGAGCGTCAGCACGTCCCGCTTGGGCAGGAACGTCATGTGTTCGGACATGCAGTAAACGCAGCGGAAATCGCAGCGGTCGGTCACGGAAACCCGCAAATAGGTGACCCGACGGCCGAACGGGTCGATCAGGGGTAGGCGCTCGGAGGAGTGCGGGAGCAGGAGCGAATGCATGCGCGCCATCACGATCGGTTTGCGCCAGCCTCCAGGCCGCCCACGGGCCATACCGTCGGCGGCGCGTGAGGCGCGCCGGTCACTTGCCTTGCGCCCAGCACGTCCGCGCCGGGGCGGGCTCGCGCACCACGCCGCCGATGTCCGTGGCGGCGAAGCGCTAGGATCAGGGTTTTTCTGTGTTCCAGTATTGCCAAGGCGACGCTGCTCGTGCAGATTTTACCCGTGTGGCATACCAATTGCGCCAGGCGCGTGCAACCGGGGGCGCAAGGGGTCGATGCGCGAAGGTACATCGGCACGATCATCATTGGCGCTGGATTGACGTCATTGGAGCTGGACTGACGTCATTGGAGCTGGACTGGCGTCGGGCTAAAGTGGGAATGTGCCGCTTACAAGCACGGCCTGCGCTGACCCGGAACGACAAGGATCGAACGACAGACGTACCGGACCGACAAAAGACCGAATAGCAAAGACCGAATTCCAAAGACCGAAAACCAAAGCTGAACGGCAAAAGCTGAGCAGAAACCATACCGCAGAAACCGTACCACCGCAGAAACCATACCAAAGAAGACCGGCTAGTAGCGCCGGCGGAACTGGAAGGTCGTAGAGGGAGGGTTGGTAGCGATGTCAGGGGCGCCAGCCGTCGCGGCGCCGGGCCCCGAGGTTGCGCCGGAGGATCTCCTCCGCGCGCAGTGTTACCGGTTGCTCGCCCGCTTCCTCACCGCACCCCCGGCTTTACCCGATTTGCAGGCGGCAGCGGCTCTGTCGGCGGACATGAGCGACCTCGGCCGGGCGGTCACGGGCTTTGCGGAGGCGTGCGCAGCGGTGCGCAGCACGCGCGCTGCGGAAGCCATTGCCCGCGAGTTCCACGAGCTGTTCATCGGCTTGACCCGCGGCGAGCTCATCCCATACGCATCCTACTATCTCACTGGCTTCCTCAACGAGAAACCGCTGGCCAAGCTGCGCCAAGACATGGCGTGCCTCGGCGTGGCGCGTAGCGAAGGGCTCGGCGATCCGGAAGACCATATCGCCTCCCTGTGCGAGATGATGGCGGGCTTGATCGACGGAGCATTCGGGCACCCGCTCGCATTGGCGGGGCAAAAGGCGTTCTTCAACACCCATCTCGGCG
>JBPYEF010000323.1:0-6462 GCA_051985875.1 Hyphomicrobiaceae bacterium | reverse complement strand
CGAGGTCGAAGGGATGACCCATGAGATGCCGATCGAAAATCGCCACCGCAGAGTGCCGATGCCCTTCCAAGGCGTGAGAGAGGGCAGCGAAATGCGCACGTTCCCGCTCATTCATCGGCAGGATGCGCGCGGTATCCAGCAATGAGGTGGCCGTGGCCGCCATGATGGGATCATTGGCGAGCGCGAATGGCCAGGCTTTCGCCAGATGTGCCATGACGAAATCGGGCGCGATTGTGCGGGCAGTATCGAAGAGTCCCAATGTATCGCCGTAAACCAGCGTGAGGGCGCGCACCCCGCGATCGAAGTACGCAACTGCCTCGGTCGTTGCTCCGGTCAGGTCGTGTCCTTGGGCATCACGCATTGTTGCGTCGTATGTTGCGGTCGCGCTAATTCCTGCTGCAGTCTCCGAAAGTACATGCGCCTCAGAATAGGTGCAAGAAGCGGTAGCTGGAGCGGTTACCCGGGCGTAGCTAGCTCGCGTGCAAGCAGCAGAATTCACGTCGTTCTTTTTGCAGTGCGCCTCACTAGACTGCCACAACGACTTCCGATACCCGGGACAACCAAGAGGGAGGCCTCCGATGCGCATCCAGCGAAGCACGGACCGCATACTGACAACGCATGTGGGAAGTTTGGCACGCCCACGGGACTTGCTCGACCTGATGAAGGTCAAGGTTGGCGGAGCCTCCTATGATCACGATGCTTACGAACAGCGCATCCGCTCTGCAGTAATTGAGTGCGTGCGCAAGCAGGCCGATGCTGGGATAGATATCTTGACAGACGGCGAACAGTCCAAGATCGGCTTTTCGGCTTACGCGTGCGAACGGCTAGAGGGCTTCGAGGTTCGCCCACTTGAAAGGGCGCACTGGTTCGCCGCGGAAGCCGCTGCCTTCCCCGAATACTATGGCGAATACTTCCAGCACGCCATGCTAGGTGGCTCGGTCGCACCTGCGGCAACGATGGTCTGCGTGGGACCGGTTAGGTATTGGGACGAAGCGCCACTGCGGCGCGATATCGAAAACCTCAAGGCGGCCGCGGCCGGTGCCCCGCACCACGCGGTCTTCATGCCCGCCGTGTCGCCAAGCGGCGTTGGCCGCAACGAATACTACGCGACGGAAGAGGAATTCTTTCACGCGGTAGGCGCAGCGCTTCGAACCGAATATGATGCCATTGTGGATGCGGGCTTTCTGCTGCAGATAGACGATCCTTTCCTCTCCGAGGTTTTCGCCGATCCGCGGTTCGACGCCGCACAGCGACACCGGCGCGCCAATATGTATGTCGAAGCGGTGAACGCAAGTATCCGTGGCATTCCTGCGGACAAGGTGCGCTATCACACGTGCTATGGAATCAACGCAGGCCCGCGCATCCACGAAGCATCGCTCGACGATGTTGCAAGCTACTTGCTGAAGGTGAACGCGTGCGCCTATAGCTTTGAAGCGGCAAATGCTCGGCACGAACACGAGTATCACTTGTGGGAGAGACTCAAATTGCCCGACGGCAAAGTGCTGATCCCTGGGGTAATTACGCATGCCAGCAATATCGTCGAGCATCCGGAACTGATCGCTGAGCGATTGGTGCGCTTTGCCAAGCTGGTCGGCAGGGAGAACGTCGTCGCCGGCGCCGACTGTGGCTTCTCATCGCAGGCGACATACCGCACCGAAGTTCACCCAACGGTGGTCTGGGCGAAATTCGCGGCCATGCGGGACGGCGCGCGGCTGGCGAGCCAGCAACTTTGGACGCAGCAGCGTGGCGCCATCGGTGCGGGATAGCTGCCCAATGAGTGATGAGCAGCACCACGCCTCTTCAGGCTGCCCGATAAGGTTCGGCGATCGCTTGTAGTTACCCCTCGAACTCGGGGCTGCGACATTTCCCGTCGGCTGCCGGATGTGCTACAGACGCTTCAACGCCGCCGGGCGCCAAGCCCCTGACCCATACTGGCGCTCGCGGCAGTCGCTTGGCCAATTCGACCCGACGAACGAGGATCGTTCTCCGCCAAGACGACCGGCACGGATCACGCGGCATTGAGCGCTTTTGCGACGTTGTCCAGCGCACGCATCCGCCTCCGTCAATGGCGCGAGGAGGATCGCGACGCGTTTGCCGCAATGAATTCCGATGCGCGCGTTATGCAATTCTTCCCAGGTCGCCTCAGTCGCGCCGAAAGCGACGCAATGATCGAGCGCATCCAAGAACATTTCAGCCAACACAATTTCGGCCTGTGGGCAATCGAGGTCCCGGATGTAGCACGCTGCATCGGATTCACCGGATTGGCGGTTCCAGGATTCACCGCCCCTTTCACACCCTGCGTAGAAGTAGGCTGGCGTTTGGCATTCGAGCACTGGGGACGCGGTTATGCGACGGAGGCTGCGCGACTGGCGCTTGACTACGGCTTTGGAACGCTCGCGCTCTCGGAGGTCGTATCGTTCACTGCTGTGGCCAACCACCGTTCGCGCGCGGTCATGGAACGGCTTGGCATGCGCCGCAACCCTATCGAGAATTTCGACCATCCGGCGCTGCCCGAGGGTCATCCGCTCCGAAGGCACGTATTATACCGCCTCGATCGGGCTTCATATCGCCGTGCGTGATGGCTGCCGCTGATCGCATTCGGTCCTGCGCAGAACACACGAGGGTTGTGCGCAGCAAAAATCTGAGCGGAAAGGTGCTCGCAGGGCCGAGATTGACGGGATCGATTGGCCGCTCGGGATTATGTCCCGCGCCGCTTGGCGCGCGCGGTCGCAACTGCCGCGGCGGGATCGTCGGGCCACGGGTGCCGCGGGTAACGTCCTTTCATGTCGGCCTTGACCGCCGCCCACGATCCCTTCCAAAACCCCGGCAGGTCGCGCGTGATCTGAATCGGCCGGTGCGCCGGTGAGAGCAGATGCAGGGTCAGCGGCAGCTTGCCATTGGCGATCGATGGATGCTGCGTCAGCCCAAACAACTCCTGCACGCGGATGTGCAGGGCGGGTGCGCCCGCCGTTTCGTAGTCAATGGCGTAACGATTGCCCGTCGGCGCCTCGAAGTGCGTTGGAGCCTCTTGTTCCAAGCGCCGCCTCAAATTCCACGGCAGCAGCACATCGAGCGCTGCGGCGAGATCATTGGCGCCGATCTCGGACAGCTTCGTCTTGCCGGCGAGGAAAGGAGCAAGCCACTCAGCGGCCGTCTTGGCGAGCGCCCGATCCGTCAGGTCCGGCCATTGGTCCGCTTCGGCAGCACGCAAGAAACCCACGCGGTCGCGAAGTTGGTTTTGCGCCTTACTCCACGGAAGGCGGCTAAGTCCAAGCTTCGCAATGCCATCGGCGAGCAGGCGCGTAGTCTCCTCGCTCGCCGCCACCGCGCGTGGCTCGTTTGCGAGGATGATGGAGCCGAGCCGGCGCACACGACGCGAACGCAGCGCGGCCGCGCCTTGATCGAATTCAATCTCGTCCGTTTCGCGGATGCGATGGCCAGCGGCTGCCAGAACGTCCGCTTCATCGGCCGCGGCCGCGGTCAGGATGCGCGTCGACGCCGCCGATCCCGACAGCTCCGCGGCGACCAGGAAAGGCGATCGCGCCAAAGGATGCGTCGCGTCGAGGCTGGCGCCGCGGCCATTGGCCAGGAGGAAGTGGCCGGGTGCGCCGCGCGCCTTGGCAATGCGCTCGGGAAAGGCGAGCGCCAGCAACCGCGCAATCGGCTCCTCCTCAGATGGCGCCTGCGGTGGTCGACCCGCGCTCGCCATCCGCGCCCAGCCGGCCGCGAGCCTTCGCATCTCGCTCGCACGGTGCGAGCGGTCGCGGCGGAATCCTTCCAGCCGATAGGCGAGATCGGCGTCGTTGCCGCCCAGCCCGCGCTCCACGATCACGGCGGCGATCTCTGCAGCCTCCTTCGCACGGCCAGCCTCGGCCGCGGAAATCGCCATGCGGGCAAGCCGGGGTGGCATCGGCAGGGACCTTAGCCGCCTTCCGATGGCCGTGATGCGGCCTTCCGCATCAAGCGCCTGCAACTCCCGCAGCTCCTCGCGCGCAGCCTCAACGGCGGCGGCCGGCGGCGGATCGATCCAAGACAGCGAGCGCGGGTCGGCAGCCCCCCATTCGGCGCAGTCAAGCAACAAGGCAGCAAGATCGGCGGAGCGAATCTCGGGTTCGGCGAAAGCGGGCAGGCTCTGCGTCTGCGGCGCTTCCCACAAGCGATAGCAAACACCGGGCTCAGTACGACCGGCGCGACCCCTGCGCTGATCGGCGGAGGCCCGAGATACGCGCACGGTCTCGAGCCGGGTCACGCCGACATCCGGATCGAAACGCGGAATGCGTGCAAGTCCGCTGTCGATGACGACGCGCACACCCTCGATGGTGATCGACGTCTCGGCAATCGACGTCGCGAGCACGACCTTGCGCATACCCTTGGGCGCCGGCGCAAGCGCAAGGTCTTGCGCCTTCACATCCATGGCGCCGTAAAGGGGGGCAAGCACGATCGTCGGATCGCTGACGCGCTCCTGCAGCCGCTCCCCGACGCGTCGGATTTCGCCCTGTCCCGGCAAGAACGCGAGGACCGAGCCGGATTCCGTGCGTAAGACCCGCGCCACCGCGTCAGCCATCTGCTCCTCGATGCGGGCGTTGGAATCGCGGCCCAGATAACGCGTCTCGACCGGGAAGGCGCGACCTTCGCCGGCAATGACGGGCGCGCAGCCGAGCAGCTGCGCGACCCGCGCATCGTCTAGCGTCGCCGACATCGGCACGATGCGCAGGTCGCCACGCAGACCGCGCTGGCAGTCGAGCGCGAGCGCTAGCCCCAGGTCGGCCTCGAGCGAGCGCTCGTGGAACTCGTCGAACAGCACCACGCCGATGCCAGAAAGCTCCGGATCAGCTAGGATCATTCGCGTGAAGACGCCCTCGGTGACGACTTCAATGCGTGTCTTGGGGCCCGATTTCGAGACCATGCGCGCGCGCAATCCGATCCGCTCGCCGACGGGTTCCGACAACGCGTAAGCCATGCGCTCGGCGGCCGCCCGCGCAGCCATGCGGCGTGGATCCAGGACGAGGATCTTTCGACCTTGCAGCCATCCTTCATCCAGCAAAGCGAGCGGGACGCGGGTCGTCTTGCCAGCGCCGGGCGGGGCGACGAGGACGGCCGATGTGCGCGCGGCCAAGGCCGAACGCAATTCGTCCAGGACGGCGTCGACTGCAAGCGATGTGGCAAACCTCATGGCGGCTGTACCCAACGGGCAAATCCGGCAAGCGCGGTGATCGAGGCCGGCGCTTCGCTGCTCAGTGGTGCATGACACAACGCCACGCAGGCCTTCCACTGCGCGCCCTGCGACCCCATCCCCAAAGTGGGCGTCAACCGGCGTAAATCTTGGCCAATTCGGCGTGCGCCCATTTTACCGCATCTTCAGCCGCCATGCCCTGCACCGCCTTTGCGTACATGTCGGTAATGACGTACTTGGAGATCGCTTCTGCCGCCTTGCGGCTGGCCGGTCCCGGCCAACCGGGAGCGCGGCCGGTATCCACCACGTCTCTGAACGGCAGCATTACTGGATCCTCGTTCCACATCGGATGTTTCGACCAATCACGCGTGGCGCCGACCGAAAACCCTTTTTGCGTTATGAACCACTTCTCATAGATGCCCTTAGAGCCGGCCCAGCGGAGAAAGTCCTTCGCGGCCTTCTGGTTCTTGGAATAGCCCATGACCATGTGAGATTGGGCTATGTGAAATGTGGCCTGACCGGCCGGTCCGCGCGGATAGGCGGCGTGCTGAATGTCGTCCTTTAGCGGGCTGCCATTGTCCGTCTTGTATTGGTCCGCCTTGCGAAGACTCTCGATGTAGATGGATGCGGCATTGCTGGTGGCGCAAATTGTACCCGAGAGAAAGGCTCGGTTGTTGTTGGAGTCGTCCCAGGCCAGTCCCCCTTCGTCGTGGGCGTCCTTCCAAAAGCCCTGCATGAACTTGACGGATTCGATGGTCTCCTTGCTGTTGAGCACGACCGTTTTGCCGTCCTGCTCCACCTCCTTTCCACCCCAGGACCAAAGATAAGGATAGGAAAAAGCCGGAGCATCTCCATAGGTATGGCCGAGCGTCTGTCCGATCGGACGACCCCTGGCCTTGAGCTTCCTACCGGCCTCGCGGTATTGTTCCCAGGTCTCCGGAAATTTGGCGAAGCCTACCTCCTCGAACCAGGATTTGCGGTAGCAGATGAGGATGCCCAAGACGCACCAAGGCACCGAGAGCCAGCCCTTCTCGTTTCGCGCTTGCACGATCGACAGGTCATAGAAACCGCCCTGTGCCCTGCCGATCTCCTCTGCGACATCACTGACGTCGACGACGCTCTCGGCATACAGCTGCGCCCAGTTGTTGAATGCGTTGATCACGTCGGGACCCGCGTTGGTTTGGATGCCGGCCGTGATGCGCGCCTGCACATCGTTGCCGTTGATCGTTTCCAGAGTGACCTTCACGCCCAAGGCTCTCTCGGCCTCGGGTAGCAGCTCCCTGCGCAGG
>JBPYEF010000322.1:0-7965 GCA_051985875.1 Hyphomicrobiaceae bacterium | reverse complement strand
GTAGCCGTCGTAGGCGGTGTCGGCCAGCAGCGGTTTCGCGACCGGCTCGTAGCCGCCGGAGGAGATCCAGGTGGAGCGGAAGTTGCCGCGGCACACGTGCGTCGTGATCGTCATATCGGCCGGCTTGGCACGCAGCGCGGTGTTGATCGTCTGCGCGTAGCGGGACGCCAGCCGCTCGGCGTCCTCGCCGCGCGCGCGCGCCTGCTGCAGCTGCTCCTTGGAGCACAGATAGGCCCACACCGTGTCGTCCAGCTGCAGATAGCGGCAGCCCGCGGCGTAAAACGCTTCGATCGCATCGGCGTAGAGCTGCGCCAGATCGGCGAAGAATTCTTCGAGCTCGGGATACGCCTCTTGGCTGATCGCCTGTCGCCCGCCGCGGAAGTGCATCACCGAGGGCGAAGGAAGCGTCATCTTCGGCACCGCCGAAGTTATCGCCTTGAGGAACGTGAAGTGCTCGAGCATCGGATGGTTGCGCGGGAACGCGAGCCTGTCCGTCACCTGCAGGCCTTCGGGCTTGGTCGCGAGCCCGCGAAATTGGATACCGCGCTCGGCGACCACCCGCTTGCAACCGCGCAGATGCCAAAAGAAGTCGAAATGCCACCACCCGCGGCGGAACTCGCCGTCGGTCGCCAGCTTGAGCCCGACGTCCCGCTGCTTGGCGACGATTTTCCTGATTTCCGCGTCTTCGACGTTGCGCAGCTCTTCGGGCGTGATGGCGCCGGCTTCGCGCCTCGCCCGCGCGTCCTTCAGCGGTGCGGTGCGCAACAGGCTGCCGACCATGTCGGCGCGGAACGGCGGGGTGGTGTCGGGCATGGGCATCGCCTCCTCAGGTTTTGGGCGGGGTGCGGCCGACGGCCTGGTCACCCACCGCCAACAGGCTCTCGAGCCGCCGCGGGTCGGCGAGCAGCGCTGCGCTCGCGCCCGTATAGACGACGCGGCCACGGTCGAGAATGACGGCATTTTCGGTGAAGGAAAGGATCTTGCGCGCCTTCTGCTCGACGATGATCGCCGACACGCCCTGGCGGATGATGCTGCGCAGCACGCCGAGCAGCTCCTCAACGATGATCGGCGCCAAGCCTTCGAGCGGCTCGTCGAGCAGCAGCAGCCGCGGATTGACGACCAGCGCGCGGCCGATGGCCAGCATCTGCTGTTCACCCCCGGAGAGCTGGCTGCCGAGATTGCCGCGCCGCTGCTGCAGCCGCGGGAACATGGCAAAGATGCGCTCGAGGGTCCAGGCGCCCGGCCGGGCAATCGCCGTGAGGTTCTCCTCCACCGAAAGTGATCGGAAGATATTGCGCTCCTGCGGCGACCAGCCGATCCCGGCGGCGACACGCTCCTCGGGGCGGGCGCGCGTGATGTCGCGACCGGCGAGGCGGATGGTGCCGGCCAGTTGCGTGGTCAGGCCGACGAGCGCGTTGAGCAGCGTGGTCTTGCCGGTCCCGTTGCGCCCGAGCAACGCCAGCGACTGTCCATGGGCAATGCGCAAGTCGATGTCACTCAGCACCACGGCCTCGCCGTAGCCAGCGCTCAGGCCGTCGACCCGAAGCAGCTCACTCATGTCCTCACCCGCCTTGGCATCACCCGTCTTTGCCCTTCACCCGTCTTTGGCCTCCCCGAGGTAGACTTGCCTGACGCGGGCGTCGCCCGCGATTTCCTCGGGCGTGCCCTCAGCGAAAATGGCGCCGTCGACGAGGATCGAGATGCGCCGGGCGAACTGGAACACGAGATCCATGTCGTGCTCGATCAGCAGCACGGAGACCTCGGAGGGGAGTGCGGCGACGATGTTGAGGATGACCTGCCGCTCGGCCTCGGGAACCCCCGCGGCGGGCTCGTCGAGCAGCAGCACGCGCGGGCGGGCGGCCGTCGCCAGCGCGATCTCGAGCAACCGCTGCTTGCCATAGGGGAGGGTCGCGGTGCGCTGGTGCATCACGTCGGCGAGGCGAAAGACATCCAATACTTGCGCCGCCTCGGCGACCAACCGCGGGCGGCCGCCGAGCAACCGGCGCCAGTCGCTGCCGGCACCGAGGCGCTCCGCCACGGCGAGGCTGATGGTTTCGAGCGGGGTCAGGTCGGCGAACAGTTGGTTGATCTGGAAGGTTCTGACAACACCGAGCCGGGCGCGTCGGTGCGGCCGCAGCGCCGTGATGTCCCGATCGTTGAGCAGGATGCGTCCGGCGGTAGGCCGCAGCGCGCCCGTCAGCAGGTTGACGAGCGTGGTCTTGCCGGCACCGTTGGGGCCGATCAGGGCATGGCGGGCACCCCTTTCGAGCCTCAGTGACACGTTGCTCGAGGCGACGATGCCGCCAAACGTCTTCTGCAAGCCGATCGTCTCCAGCACCGGGAGGCTCATCGCAACTCCCCCGAGCGGCGGGAGGGAATACCGCGGCACTCGAGCCGCTCGGCGAGCGAGCGCACCGGGGCCAGCAGGCCGCCGATGCGTTCGCGGCCGACGAGCACGATGGTAACCAGCAGCAGGCCGACCCAGAACGGCCAGTATTGCGGGGTGAGCGCCGACAGAAAGTCCTGCATTAGCTTGAACAGGATGGCGCCAACCAGCCCGCCGTACAGGTAGCCAGTCCCGCCGATGATCAACACCAACAACAGGTCCGCCGAGCGTTCGAAGGAGAACACGTCGAGCGAGGCGAAGGCCGTCGTCTGTGTCAACAACGCCCCGGCGACGCCGGCATAGCCCGCCGCGATGGCGTAGATCGCCATCAGCCGGCCGTTGACGGGGATACCGACGGCCGCCGCGCGGGTGGGATTGCCCTTGATCGCGCGCAGCGACAGCCCAAAGGGCGAATGCACGAGCCGCCGCGCCAGCAGGAACAGCAAAAACAGCACGGACAGCGTGTAGTAGTAGGCGACGTGCCCAAACAGGTCGAAGCGGAAGACGCCAAGCAGCGGCCCGATCTCGATCCCCTGCAGGCCGTCTGCGCCGCCCGTCAGCCACGCGTAGCGGTTGGCGATCTCGCGCAGCACCAAGGCGACGCCGAGCGTCACCATGATGCGCGTCAGATCGCTGCCGCGCAGCACGAGCAAGCTCGTCGCCAGCCCGAAAAGGGTGGCGGCGGCGCCCGCGGCGACCAGCGCCAGCAGCGGCTCGGCGACCAGCTGGTACTTGGCGAGCAGGCCCGCGGTGTAAGCGCCGAAGCCAAACGCGGCGGCGTGCCCGAGCGAGATGATGCCGGCATAGCCGAGAATGAGATCGAGCGACAGCGCCAGCAATCCGAGGATGGCGATCTCGGTGAGGAGCAGGTGTCGGCCGCGCAGCAGAAACACCGTGGCGAGAGCCGCCAGCCAGAAGGCGACCTCGAGCGGATGCCAGCGCGCCCGGGTCGCAAGGCCCGCCGAGACCGCGGCGCGCGCTGCATTATCGGCCGGGGATGCCGGTTCGCTCATCTGGCGGCGCCGCGTGCGAACAGGCCCTGCGGCCGCCAGAGCAGCACGGCGATCATGATCGTATAGATGACGAAGGCACCGAGCGTCGGCACGTAGTACTTGCCGGCAACATCGCCGATGCCGAGCAGCAGCGAGGCGAGGAATGGGCCGACGATGCTGGTCGTGCCGCCGACCGTGACGACGATCAGGAAATAGATCATGTACTTGAGGGGGAAAGTCGGGTCGAGGCCGAGAATCTCCGCGCCCAGGGCACCGCCGAGCCCGGCGAGACCCGAACCGACCGCGAAGGTGAGGGCAAACACCGCCGAGACGTTGATGCCGAGGCCGCGGGCGACCCTGGCGTCGTCTACCGAGGCGCGCAACCGGCTGCCAAAGCGCGTGCGCGACACGACGAGTTGCAGCAATAGGCTGAGCGCGCCGCACAGCACGATGATCAGCAGCCGGTAGCGGCCGAGCCCGATGCCGAACACATCGAACTTGCCTTCAAGCCATGGCGGCATGCGCGCGAACACTTGGCTCGACCCCATCACGTAGTCGACCGCCGCCACTGCCATGAACACCAGGCCGATGGTGAACAACACCTGGTCGAGGTGGCTGCGGCGATAGACGTGAACGTAGAGCAGGCGTTCGAGCGCGAGGCCGAGCAGCGCGCTGAACACGAAGGCGGCCGGCAGCGCCGCCAGAAACGGCACCCCTGCGCGATCGACCAGGGCGACCGTGCAGTAGCCGCCGGCCATGGCAAAGGCGCCGTGCGCGAGGTTGACAAAGTTCATCAGGCCGAGCGTCACCGCCAGCCCGCACGCCAACACGAACAGCAGCATGCCGTACGCTACACCGTCAAACAGGATGGTCAGCATCGCCGAGGCTACCTTCTGCCAACGGGGGCGCCGACGGCGCCCCTCACGGGGATGCGAGGCGGTTGCGCGCCGGCTAGTTTTTCGCCGCCTTCACCGGGTCCTTGATTGCCGGGAAGGTCGCGAACTCGATGTTGTATAATTCTCCGCCCTTCTTCTCGACCTTGCGCATGTACACGTTCTGCACGATGTCGCGCGTCTCGGGATCGATCGAGATCGGACCGCGAGGGCTTTCCCAGGACATGCCACGCATCGCCGCAATCAGCGCATCGCCGTCGCTCTTGCCGCCGGTCTTCTGTAAGGCCGCATAGATCAGATGCATGCCATCGTAGCCGCCGACCGACATGAAGTTCGGGCGCAAGTTGTTGGCCGCCTTGAAGGCCGCGACATAGGCCTTGTTCGCCTCGGAGGGGTGATCCGCCGAATAGAAGTGCGCCGTAACCGTGCCGATCACCTGGTCGCCCATGCCGTTCAAGAGATCATCGTCGGTCACGTCGCCCGGACCGATGATCTTGATGCCGGCCTTGTCGAGGCCCCGCTCAATGTACTGCTTGACGAAGCTTCCGCCCTGACCCGACGGCACGAAGACGAAGATGGCATCCGGCTTGGCATCGGCGGCACGCTGCAGAAACGGCGCAAAATCCGGATTGGCGAGTGGGAAGCGGATACTCTCGAGGATCTGCCCCCCGGCCTGCTTGAAGCGCTCGGTGAAGGACTTCTCTGCGTCGTGGCCCGGCGCATAGTCCGATACCATGCTGACGACCCTCTTGATGCCGTTGCCCACCGCCCAATCGGCCATCGGCACGGTCGACTGCGCCAGCGTAAAGCTGGTGCGTACGATGTAGGGCGAGCGCTCCGTGATGATGGAGGTGCCGGCAGCCATCACCAGCTCGATCACTTTGGCTTCCGTTGCCAGCGGGGCGACGGCGAGCGCCGTCGGCGTGATGCCGAAGCCAGCGACGACGCTGACCTTGTCGTTGATGATCAGCTCCTGGGCGATGCGCTTGGTGTTGTCGGGTACGGCGGCGTCGTCTTTGACGATGAGATCGATGTTCCTGCCGGCGACGACGGTTCCGTGCTGCTTCATATAGAGCTCGACGGCGGCCTTGATCTGCTTGCCCGTGGAGGCCTGTTGGCCGGTGAGCGGCAGGATGAGGCCGATCTTGACGGCGTCCTCGGCGATCGCCCCGACGGGCAGCGCAAGGGAGGCGGCTGCCGCCATCGCGCCGCGCACAAAGGTACGTCTCCTCATCGTTCTTCTCCTGGCTCTTGGCTATCTTCATCCTCTTGCGCCGTCGCCGGCGCTCGTGCGGTTGCGCGCGGCGGGCACGCTTCTTGGCGGGGGCCATCGGCCCGCCTGGTGAGCGAGCCCACGGCCGCAAGCAGCCGCACGCATGGCTTCCGGGCACGTGCTACGGCGCGCCAACGCAGCGCCGCGATCGGCACGCGCCCGCCCACGAAGCGGTGCGCACTCGCCCGGCCGCGCCGCAGTCCTCGTCTGCGCGAAGGGGCGGTCGAGGCCGTTGCTTGGCCGCGAACTTGAAGCTACGTGCACCACCGCGTCGCCCCACCCGAGGGGATCGCGGCATGTATAGCCGCTGTGCCGAAGCGCGCCAAGTCTGGCGCCGTGCCGCTCAGCGACACCCGAAACCTGCGAGCACCTCGGCAGGGATCGGGGCGGAGCGCAGGCGGTTGGGGTCGTTCGGGTCGCGCGTCGTCCACACCCGCTTCTCGAAACCCTCGAGCGCCGGCACACCGGTTTTGGTGACCCGATGCTGCACGCGGAAGCTCGAGCGGCCGAACTCCGTCACGCTGCTGTGGATCTCGAGGTCGTCGCCGTACTGGGAGGGAACGACAAAGCGCGCTCCCGCCTCGACCAGCGCCAAGCCCGCGCCGTTGTACTTGGCGAGCATCCTGATCTTCGTCAGCCCCGTCGCCTTCTCGAACAACAGGATGGTGCAGGCGTCGAACCATTCAAAGTAGCGCGGATAGAAGACGATGCCGGCAGGGTCGCAATCGCCCCACTGCACACGGATCAGCCGGGTATTGCTCAGCATCGCCTCACCCCATCATCGCCCTCGCCGGAACGCTGAGCGATGCTCTGAAGCAAGCCGCGCCTTGTCAATCGCCCCATAGATCGGGCGAGTACGCGGAGCGATGGTGGCGCCCTGCGCGCGCCAGGAGGCGATGCCGCGTTCGCTGTGCGCGCCCTCGGCGATCGAGCGCAGCGCGCCTGCCCTGCGCGCGCGGCAATGGCCGCAAGGCGATGCCGCGACCGAGGTCGGTGGCAGCCGGTATAAGCGCTTGCTGGCCTTGCGCGCCCTCCGCCTGCGCCACACACGGCGTGCTCGCCGCACTGCCGTCGCCGCCGGCCACCGACGCCGGTTCCAAGACGCGGTACCGCCCGGCGCAGATTTGCACCTGCGGCGGCGCGTGCGTGCGTTCGAATTGATCGTAGGCCTCCTTGAGGTTGGCCCAGAACGGCAGCCATGGGCTGTCTGCGTGCCGCGCCATGTTCGCCTCGGTCATGCGGAACGGAAATACCTCGACCGGGAAGCGATCCTGGCCGTGGGCCAACGCCCGCTCGCCGAGCGCGTAGATCTCCTCCATCACCGTATCGGTCATGGCAAAGCAGCCACGCGAGGCACAGCCGCCGTGGATGAAGATGCTGGAGCCCGTATGCCCTGCATCCCGGTCGAACGCGTTGGGGTAGCCGAGATCGAAGGAGCGCGGCCGCCTTCCCGTCGGGTGCAGCTGCTGCAGGCCAACCGAATAGAGGCCCTCGGGCGCCTGCCGATCACCCTCGCGCAGCTTCGGGCCGAGCGTTCCCGACCAGAAGCAAATCGCATAGCGGGCGTAGAGCTTGTAGGCGCTACCGGTAAGTAGCCACAGCTCGAGCTCGGACTCCTCCTTGAAGATGCGCAGCATGATCGCGCTGCCGGCGGTCATGCCCTGGTCCTCGAGCCGCTCGCGCGGCACGGGTGCGCCCGCCGCGGTGCCGATCCCGGCGAGGGCGGCGCGCGTGACGTGCGCAATATCGAGGTGGCGGGCGTGCCTAGCATGCTCTCCAACCCGGGCGTGGGCGGAGCCGATCGCGACATAGGCGATCAGTGTGCCGAGCGCGAGCACCCCGGCGCACCGCAGCGGCAGGTGGCTGCGCATGACGCAAAGACCCATAACCTCACCCCGGACCCGCCCGGGTGCGTGCGCCACCGGGGCGCACGCTCGAAGCGAACACACGGCTCGCTGCCGTGCAACGAGCGGGAAGGCTCCGTAGGTGCTCTGCCCCGCCTTGGGTAGCGCCTTCGTACGGATTGGTTAGCGCGCGGTGGCCGGACTCACTGCGGCGGGGCAAAGCTGATCGCGGAGCCGGGCACCGGACTAGGAGCACCGGCCGCGGTGACGGCATCGGGCTCGACGCCCGCAACGTTGTGCAGCTTCGGGCCGGGGATGACGATCTGAGCCATTTCACCGGGAGGCGGTTTGAACGGCACCGGCTTCGGCTTCCGGAAGGCGGGGCACGCGCGCTCCGGATCGAGCGCGCGCGGATCCCCCGATCGCAATGCGACGTTGACGACGTAGTGCCGGTTGCAAACGGCGATGGTCGGCAGCTGCCGCGTCAGCTCGAAATAGTCGTACGCCTCCTTCATCGTCTTCCAGAAGGGATAGGCCTCATGCGTGGCGTGCCGCGCCATGTTCTCGCTGGTCATGC
>JBPYEF010000321.1:0-5793 GCA_051985875.1 Hyphomicrobiaceae bacterium | reverse complement strand
TGAACGGCGATTGCGGCGTAATCGAGAGTGGTTACGCGCAGCCTTTCCCGCGGTTTTGGTCGATCCCAACCTGTGAACGCCATTGTTCGGCGCAACGGCGAGCCGTCGCCAACCGCCCTAAGCGGCGCGGCCGATCCATCCGAGCTGAGGCCGTGGTACGCAAAGCGCGACCTGTCGGCTCCGGCTGAACCGCTGCATGGAAGGTTCTGCAAAGCCAACGCTCGCTTTCCATCGCCGATCGCCGAGTCACAAAGGGGCGGCGCAGCGAAGCGTGGATGGGGGCGGCAACATCGACCGGTTGCAAGAGTTCGCGCCGAGGCCGATCCCACGGCAATGGCTCGGAGAAGGCGGGCTCATGTCGACCGACCCCGCAGCGTTTCGCCGTTACGCGCCGGCGGTCGCATCCTCGGCATTATCGACGCGATAACAAGGTGCAACGGAGCTCTGACAATGCGCATGTTTAGGCCAAGCGGACACCGCCTGCGAACGCGTCAGTAGTCTTGTGCGCATCGCGGCATGACCCTCATCCCCGGACGCAGCCTGCGGTAGTCGAGCTCGTTATGGTCGATGGCGACTGGACCGGGCGCCTTAGCGACTATGATCGCCTCGGCCATGGGGGTGAAGTCGGCCCGGAAGTGGACTGAGCTTTTAACCGCAATGATTGGTAGGCGCTCCGGAACTAGACCCAGATGGCGAAAAATGCCGCTGTCAAGCGTTTGCGCTGCTCGTGAGGCAAGCGCGATCATGACACCCTCCTCGGTCTCGAGCAGCGCCGTACGGCCAAGATCCACGGGGATCCCGCCCCGCATGGGGCCGACCGCAATCCAGCCATCCGACCGCACGCGCCGCACCCGGCAGCACGCCGACACGGGGAAATCGCCCGGAAACCGCTTGCCGCCGATGCTGAACCCGGCGACGCCACCCTCCCCGACCGCATGCGCGCGTTCTGCAGCCACGGGGTCGACCAGAGCACCGATCACGGCACCTTTGGCTCCAGCCGCCAGCATGGCCCGCAACAGGCCGGTTGTATCGCCCGTACCTCCGCCGCCGGGGTTGTCCTGGGTATCAGCAATGACGACAGGGCGCGACGCTCCGGCCGCGGCCGATAGTGCCCGCGCGACAGCCTCGGGCGCGGGATAGAACTCGGGCAGGAATTGTGCCTCGCGCCGCGAAACCTCGGCTTTGAGATGGTCTGCGGCCGACCCAGCAATGGCCTCAGATTCGGCGTAGGCGACGACGCTTGGGCCGGCGTCTCGGAAATCAGCGTGCGGGAAGCCCACGCCAAACGAGAGTCCGCAAAGTCGCATGTCACGTTCGGCTTTCGGCATGATCTGATGATAGATCTCCTGCGCCGGGCCAAAGTCCGTGCAACCGCCGTTAACAGGAATGAGAAATTCGAACTGACGAAAGGCCTTGGCTGGCCGCCAGCTCCTCGCAACCATCTCAACAAGCATTTTCGCAGCACGCGCCCCCGTCTCGGCCATGTCGATGTGCGGGTAGTATCGGTAAAGATCGAGATAGTCGGCGTTTTCAACCATTGCCGCCGTCACATTGGCGTGCAGATCAAGCGGAACGGAGATCGGCACGCCGGGGCCGACCAGGCGGCGCACACGAGCGAGCAGCTCTCCCTCACCGTCATCGATGTGGCGGGCGACCATCGCGCCGTGCAACTCGAGCAGGATGCCGTCGAGAGGACCAGCATCGATTATGCCCGCAAGAATATCGCCCGCAATCCGCTCATAGGCATCCTCTGTGACGTGGGCGCTTGGTGTCGCAATGCACCACAGGATTGGCACCAGTTCTGCCCCGGCCGCCTCGAGGACCTCGATCGCGCCGGCGCTGGGCAGCTTCTTGCCGCGAATGGCGGCGAGCATATCTTGTCCACGCACAAGCGGAGGGAAAGCCTTCGCAACGCAAAAGGCTTCGAAGTCCGCCTCTATGGGCGCAAACGTATTGGTCTCGTGCTGAAAGCCAGCGACAGCAATGCGCATGGTTACCTTCACAACGCGCTATCGCCCGGGAAGCAGGCCAGCGCTTACTCGCAGTGGAGCATGCTATTTCGCAAACGCGCCGGCAGTTCGCCCTCAACGCAGAGACGCGTTAGCTCGTCGACACGGCCGTTCCCTCATACAGCCCCGTGGTCGGCTGTTTCAACGCAGTGGCGCACATTACTCTGACGACCGTTGCTTTGCGGCCGCGCCGTTCTCTGTCGTCGATGGCAGCGGCGGTTGGGTGGCCTTCGCGCTCCCCGCAAAACCTTCCGGGCGTGCAGTCGGCTACTCCATCGCCGGGCCGTCACATTGGCGGCGCCGGCAAGTGCATAACGCATCGCTTTTCGCGGAGCTCACCCCGACCGATCCGGACCCCATGCTTCCTCGCGTCTCATTTGTTTGCGGCGGCGAAGAATGGCCGAACCCAAGCGCGCGATAAACCCCTGTCCGCACGGCGCGCGCAGCATTCCTGACCCGCGCCCAACGCCGGTAGGTCGCCAGTGGTCCGATGCCGGCTGGGCACGGTTGCGGGAGGGAGAGCTGCTGCCGCTGACGCACTGCTTGCGCATCGTACGCGGCATCATGCCGAAGGGCGCCTCGCTCAATGACCTGCGGGTTGAGGCGCGGGAGCTGATCGGCCGGATGCTGCTGGCGATAGCCATCACCCACCGCACCCTCGATTAGCGTAGCGCCGCGATCGCGCACGCGCCGCGTCAACGGTCGCGACCGTGCGCTACCGGCTCATCGCCGGGCTTCGCTCGGCGCAATACGGCAAAAGTGCCCGGTCGCGCGCGCCCTTGCAGACGGTGCGAATCGGCCGCCGTGGCCGCACAGGGGTGTCGCCGGCGCCGCGCGCAGCTGCTTCCTACCCGCGACCGATACGAAAATAAACCTGGCGTTCTGCGCACGGAAGTAGAATAGAATTTCATTCTTATTCGCCGATGACCCCATCTAGAGCAAATTTTATGCTATACACTGCGCGCAGCAGCAAAGGCGGGTCGGGGCTGCGCTCGTGCGCGGGTGGGGTCTCGCCGCCTCGGCAAGCCAGACGCAGGCGCCGGCGAGCAGCCGACGTTTCGGCGTCGTGCATCTGAGGCGCCCGATGACCGCAACTCTGCCCAAGACCGCACCCTTCTCGGCCGACGAAATCGATACGCTGAACAGGCTCGTTGCCGGCACGAATCCACTCCAACGCAGCTGGCTTTCCGGGTTCCTCGCTGGCCTCGACGCGGCGCACGGCACGCCGGCGCCGCACTCAGCCGCGACACGCACGCGAGACAAGCTGGTCATACTGTATGGCAGCGAGACGGGCAACGCAGAGGGGCTCGCGCTGAAAGCGCGCAAGGCGGCGCAGAAGCTCGGGTTTGATGCAAACCTGCTCGACATGGCGGATGCCACGCCGCATGCCCTGGCCAGCTGCAAAAACCTACTCGTGATCGCCTCCACCTGGGGCGAAGGCGACCCTCCGCAACGTGCCGCCGCATTTTACAACGACCTGATGGGCGGCACTGCCCCGGGGCTTCCCGGCTTGCGATTTGCCGTCTTGGCGCTCGGCGACACCGCCTACGCCAATTTCTGCGCCACCGGGCGCGCCATCGATGAACGTCTTGTTGCGCTTGGCGCCACCCACGTCGCCGAGCGCATCGATCTCGATCTCGATTACGCCAAGCAGGCGGCCGCCTGGACGGATGCAACTCTCGCTGCATTCGTGCCCTCGGAGCCAAGTGAGCCCTCCGCAAAGGTTGTGCGCGTCGACTTCAAAACCGGCGCACATGCTGCCGAGGAGCGCGACGAGCCCGTGTTCGGCGCTGACAACCCTCTCGCAGCCGAGGTCGCTGCAATCGTCAATCTCAACGGCACGGGGTCGTCGAGCGAAACCTACCATTTGGAGCTGACCACGAACGCCGCCGGCTGGTGCTACGCGCCGGGGGACGCGATTGGCGTGGCCGCGGCGAACGATTCGACGCTGGTGGCCGAGCTGATCGACACGGTGGGGCTGGGCCCCGACCAGGCACTCGCGCACCGGCTGATCACCGAGCGCGATGTCACGACGCTGACGCGCCCGGTCGTGGCGGCGTACGCAAAGCTCACCGGTCGCAGCGATGTGGCGGCGCTCGCCGCGCCCGATCGCTTCCCGGGTTACGCTGCCGAGCGCCAGATCATCGATCTGCTGGCCGAGCACAAGGAGCGGCTGACAGCCGAGCAGCTCGTCGGCCTGCTCAGACCGCTGCCGGTGCGGCTCTATTCCGTGGCATCGAGTCTTGCCGCACATCCTGGCGAGACGCATCTGCTGGTCAGCGCCGTGCGTTGGCGCTCGCATGATCGGCTGCGCAATGGTGTCGCCTCGACCTGGCTCGCCGGCCGGCAACGCGGCGACACGGTCACGGTCTACGTCAAGCCCAATCGACATTTCCGCCTACCGGCGGATGCGAGCCGCCCTATCGTCATGATCGGGGCAGGGACCGGAATTGCGCCATTTCGTGCCTTTGTCGAGGAGCGCGCCGAGGCGGGCGCCACCGGCAAAAATTGGTTGTTCTTTGGAGCGCGCAACTACACGACGGATTTCCTCTACCAACTGGAGTGGCAGGAACATCTTGCAAGCGGCGCGCTCTCGCGCATTGACGTCGCATTCTCGCGCGACCAACCGGAGAAGTTCTATCTGCAGCATCGGATCGCCGAGCGGGCGGCTGAGCTGCGGGATTGGATCGACGCCGGCGCTTACCTCTACGTGTGTGGGGACGAGAAAGGCATGGCGCGCAGTGTCGACGCGGCACTGGCGACGGCACTTACCGATACCCGGCTCGATGCGCTGCGCAAGGCCGGTCGTTATCAGCGCGACGTCTACTAGCGCCTGGGCCTTTCATTGCGGCGAAACGTGACGACCTCCCATGACCGACAAACGCTCTCGCAACGAACGTATCAAAGAGGCCAGCCGGCAGCTGCGAGGAACGATTGCGCACGGACTCGACGACGTCTCCACCGGAGCCCTGGTCGAGGACGACCAGCAGCTCGTCAAATTCCACGGCACCTACCTCCAAGATAACCGCGACGTACGCGGCGAGCGGACCAAGAAGCGGCTCGAGAAGGCCTACAGCTTCATGATCCGTGTGCGCATCCCAGGCGGCGTAGTTACGCCAACCCAATGGCTTGCGCTCGACAAGATCGCCGGGGACTACGGCAACGGAACGCTCCGCTTGACGACGCGGCAGACATTCCAGTTCCATGGTGTCATCAAATCGAACATGCGGCGAACCATGCAGGCGATCAACGCCGTACTGCTCGATACGATCGCGGCCTGCGGCGATGTCAATCGCAACGTGCTTGCTACCGCGAACCCGCAGCTATCCAAGGCACACGGCGAAGCACTGAACTTGGCGCGCGCCTTGAGCGGGCATCTGCTTCCCCGAACCGGCGCCTATCACGAAGTGTGGCTCGATGGCGAGAAGGTTGCAGATACCAGCCGTGCTGCGGCAGAGGGGGAGGAGCCGCTCTACGGCCGGCACTACCTGCCGCGCAAATTCAAGACTGTGGTCGCGGTGCCGCCCAACAACGACGTCGACGTGTTCGCCCAAGACCTCGGCTTCATCGCTATCCTTGAGGGCGGCGATCTCGCTGGCTACGACGTGACCGTCGGGGGCGGGATGGGTATGACGCACGGCGAGCCGGACACCTTTCCGCGCACCGCGGACGTGCTCGGCTTCTGCCGGACGGCGCAGGCCGTGGACGTTGCGGAGAAAATAATCGCCGTGCAGCGCGACTGGGGCAACCGCGAGAGCCGCAAGCATGCGCGACTGAAGTACAC
>JBPYEF010000320.1:0-10024 GCA_051985875.1 Hyphomicrobiaceae bacterium | reverse complement strand
GATGGCTGTGCCCGTAGGGCTGATAGGTGCAATCGTCCGCATCGAACGAGCGATATCTCCTGGCGCACGCGCGGTAGTCACATGCGCCGCGCTGCGACGTGTCGTCGCCATCCTCGGCGGCCGGCGGATGCCCTTGATCTGCCAGCCGCGATGGCGCATTGGTCATGAATTGCTTCCACATCACTGCCGGCAGCGAGCCGCCCGTCACGTCGCGCATTGGTGATCGATCATCATTTCCTACCCAGACGCCGACAATGAGCGATTCGGTGAAGCCGATGAACCAGGCGTCCCGATTGTCCTGCGTCGTACCGGTTTTCCCGGCCGCAAACCCGGGGAGTGCAGCTTCCCGCGCCGTTCCGCGTTCGACGGGCAGTTGCAGCAGATCGGTCAGCTTGCTCTGGAGATCACCTAGAGAATGCTGCGCGCCGACGAGCGGGCCGACGGAAATCAGGCGCGGCTGGGTTGGTGAAGCGAACGAAGCAACCCCCCAAGGCCGAATCGGCGCCCGACCGGCCGGTACCGCCGCGTAGGCCGCGGTCAAATTCAGCAGATTCAACTCGGCCGAGCCCAAGGCCAGGCTTGGCACTTTTGGCAATGGCGCATCGATGCCAAGATCGCGGGCCGCGGCAATGACATTGTCTAATCCCACTTGCAGCGCCAACCGGACCGCAGCCGTGTTTATCGACTGGGCAAATGCATCGGCGAGGGTCACCGTACCGTACGCGCGTCCTCCGTAATTCTCGGGCTCCCAACCCTTGACCTCCGGTGCCGAGGCATCAATCGTATCGTCGAGTTTTGCCCCATTGCGCAGCGCGGCCATGTACACGAACAGCTTGAAGGCCGAGCCCGGCTGGCGCATCGCCTGCACGGCCCGGTTGTATTGGCTCTCTTTGTAATCGCGGCCGCCCACCATCGCGAGCACCGCTCCATCGGGGCGCATCGCCACGAGTGCGGCTTGCTGAACGTTACGATCGGCATTGCTCCGCAAGGCATCGCCGACGACCTTCTCGGCCAGTCGTTGCAGGGAGGGGATCAGTGTCGTGCGCACGCGCGTCTCGCCGGGAAAGGCACCGGTGACGTCCAGGGCCTCCTGCCCGACCCAGTCCGAGAACCAGGTCCCACTGGCGGCGGCCGTCGCCGGCCGGTGCAGGGCGGCGGGATGTCGCTTGCAGTCCTCGGCCGTGGTTTTGTTGATGGCGTGGTTCTCCACCATCGCATCCAGCACCTTCCCTGCGCGCTCGTAGGCGAGCTCAGGATTGCGCAGTGGATTGAAGCGTGATGGTGCCTTAATCAGCCCGGCAAGAACGGCCGACTCCGACAGCGTGAGGTCAGAGGGAGACTTGTTGAAGTAAATGCGCGCGGCGGCCGGCACGCCCTCAGCTCCCGCACCCATGTAGATGCTGTTGAGATAGCGGGTTAAGATCTCATCCTTGCTAAGCCTAAGCTCGAGCCACATCGCCAGAAGCGCTTCGCGCAGTTTGCGATCGTAGGTTCGCTCGTTGGTCAAGTACCGTGCTTTGACGAGCTGCTGGGTAATGGTGCTCCCGCCCTCGACGATGCCGCCCACATCAAAGTTGCGCCGGGCCGCTCTGAAGATCCCGGACAGATCGACGCCGCGATGCTCGTAGAAGCGACGATCTTCGATACTCAACACCGCTTTGACCAGAATGTCGGGAAACGCCGCGCGTGGAGCGTCGGCCAGTTTCAACGGGCCGACCCGACCGAGCGGCGTGCCGTCGGCGGCTTCCAAGGCGACGGAGCGATCGCGAGCCTTGGCATGGATCTCTCCGAGCGGCAGATCGTGTAGTGCCCAGAGCATCGCCCCAGCGGGCGCGAGGATGGCGAGCAGTAGGAGTACGGCAAAGCTCAAGATGCCATGGATGAGTAGCCGGCCCTTCGGGCGCGCATGGCGACCAATCGCGGCCAAATCTTGGTGTAGCGCGCGCGCGAACTGCCTCGCCGCTACGCGCGGTTGCGAGCAGCCGGCATCTTCCGGCGCGTCACTGCCGTCGCCGTTCTCTAAGCTGTTTGCCACGGGCGTGATCCGGTTCGTCCCAGGGGCTGCTATGAAACGACGGGGACCGATTTAGGTTGCCCGCGTCCAGCTCACGATGCCGCGAAATAGCGAGCAGGTAGCCGCGGCTCGGGTGTCCGTGCAGATCGGGCATGTGGGCGATCGCGACGCGCAAACCCATCGCCCGGTGCTGATTTTTCAAAGCGGCGATGCGAGATATCACGGCGCCGGGTGCAAGCGGGTTAACCATCTCGCCGAGTGGCATGGTAGTGCGTGCGCTTGATGCGCTCGCGCTGAGCGATCCGTGCAATCCGGGCTAGCAGGGTACGAGAGGGATTTCGTTGTCATCACGTTTCCACCCATGCGGCGAGTTGCCCTTTGCATGCCCCGCGTGGCCGTCGGCTAGGCCGGGATTGCCGGAGCAATCGGTTGTGGAGAGCAACGCGATTGCAGCGTCGCGGCTGCTGAGCGCCCGGGTTTTTTTGCGGGCCGGCCCCTCGCCATCATCGTGGCAGAGCCGGCGGCGTTGCGCGCAAACGACCGAGCTGCGCTTTCGGCAAATTAGCCGCGGGCTGTGGGCGCCAGGCTAGGCCTCGCCCGCCGATCACCGCATTTTCGCTAATGCCGGTGGTTAGCAGCTCCGGCACCCCCTGCCGCACGCCCGCCGTCGCTGGCAGGCCCTGCGCCAGAGAGCGCGCGGGCGGAGCATCACGCCGCTGCTCGGCGCCTGCATCGGCATCGATTGGGGAAGGTGTTGCCGGGTAGCCGATCGCGGATCCAAGGCAAATTGCGGCCCGATCACCTGGTCGGCTCGGGCGGTAAAGGTGGCGGGCGCTCCTTCTTTGTCGCTCGCCAGCCCCGGATCGTCGGTACGTGTCCGCCGCTGGCGACCAGATTGCACGCCCGCAAAGAGCGTGCCAGGATCGGCGCCAAGGGGACAACACCGGCTAGGGATGCATGAGGCCAGCCAAATCCGCCGCCGCGCTTAGGGTGCAGGCCGCTCTGGGGCACGGCTTCACGGTCCTCGAGTTCGATACGAGTACGCGCACTGCCGCCGATGCCGCAGCGGCGATTGGCTGCAGCATCGACCAGATCGCCAAATCGCTGGTATTCCGAACCGGCGAAAGCAAACGTCCGGTTCTGGTCGTAACGTCGGGCTCCAATCGGGTGGATGAGCGGCGTGTGGCCGTGCTCGTCGGCGAACCCATCGAACGGGCCGATGCCGAGTTCGTGCGCGCGTGCACCGGGTTCGCCATTGGCGGCGTGCCACCCATCGGGCACAAGACGCGGCCGATCACGCTCATCGATCCGGTGCTGATGGCGTTTACAGAGATCTGGGCCGCAGCCGGGACACCGCAGGCCGTGTTCCGGTTGACTCCGACCGAGCTCATGACGCTGACGGGGGGGCGTGTGGCTCCCGTTTCCGTCGTGCCGCCGCCAACGTAGGTCACCGCGAGACCAGCTCGGTTGCGGCAGAAACTTAGCCCGCGGGCGCCGCCTTTGCGCCGCGCCAAAGCACTACTTCGACGCCGAATTCCAGCCCGGAAGCTGCATAGCTGATGCGCGGCGTGCCCATCGATGCCACCTCGATCAGCTTGCTGCCAAAACCACGCGCGTTCGGTGCGGTCACGCGCGGCCCGCCGCCCTCGCGCCAAGAAAAGCTCAGGATCGATTGACCATCGTTCTCGAGAAGCCGCCAAGCGATCAGGACCCGCCCAGCAGGGGAAGACAGCGCCCCGTACTTTGCCGCGTTCGTCGCGAGCTCGTGAATAACCAATGCGAACTGCTGCGCGAAGCCGGGGTCGACGACCAGCGGGGCTCCATCGATGCGAAAGCGAGTCGCGAAGGGCGACAGCTCGGCCTCGATCAGTTCGCGCAAGCCGACACCACCGGAGGCCGTGGCGGAGGTGATGAACTGTTGGGCGCGCGCCAGGGCGTGCAGTCTGCCACGCATCGCCTGTTCTGCGGCGCTTAGGTCGTGGCTGTGCGCGAGCGTATTGGTGACGATCGACTGGATCACCGCCAGCAGATTCTTGGTGCGATGCTGCAGCTCGCGAATGAGAACCGATTGCCGGGCTTCCGCGTCCTTGCGCTCCGTAATGTCGCGAGCGATCGAATGCACGCCCGTTGCCTTGCCCGTGGCATCGAATATCAGCTGGGAGTTGACCTCGAGAATGCGCCGCCGACCGTCCTTTCCCTGCACGACCAGGTCGTATCGGGTGGACGGTTTGCCTTCGAGCTTGCGTTGCAACATCGCCTGCCGCATCGACTTCTGGTCCGCCGGGGTGAAATCGTCGAGCGATCTGCCGACGACTTCCGAGGGTGGATAGCCCAGCAACTGCGTGACCGCTGGGTTGACCGATCGGATGGTACCGTCGAGATCGAGCGTCACCACGACGTCGTTTGCGCTTTCGATGAGCTTGCGATAGCGAGTCTCACTCTGCAGCAGCGCTTGCTCGGTCAGCTTGCGCTCGGTCACATCCAGCACGAGGCCCAGCCCGCCCTTCGCCCGCCGCGTCGGGCCCTCGCCTGCGAACGACACGCTCCCCTTGACCAACACCCAGCGCACGGAACCGTCACGGCGCACTATGCGGTGTTCGTCTTGGAATGTCCCCGGCCCACGCGGATCGAGGCTCTGCTGCCGCAGCACGACGAAGCGGTCACGGTCCTCAGGGTGGATCCATTCCAACATGCGCTCGGGGGCGGTGGCTTCGACGGACAGGCCGAAGATGCTCTTTAGTTCCGGCGACCAGTCGTGTTCGCGTGATTGTAGGTCAAAGCTGTAGATACCGAGCCGAGCGGCGGCGGCGGCAAGGCGCAATTGGTCCTCGCCGTGCCGCGCCGCTAGCAGCGCGCGCTGCAGATCGTCGATGTCGGTGGCTGTGACGAGCCAGACCTCGCCCTCGCCGGCCCAGCGCAGCACCGAGACGTGCAACCGATGCCAGCGATAGTCGCGCGTCGGGCACCTGAGGCGAACCTCGATCGCCCAATTGTGCCTGTCGCGCAGGCCCGCGTCGCGTGCGGCGACAAAAGCTCCAAGGTCGTCGGCGTGGACGAGGGCCCGCTCGCGACTATCCCGATCGGGCAATTCTATGGCCGCGCCGGCAAACATCCGCATGGCGCGGTTGTAATAAACCGCGGGACCATCGAGCTTCACAATCCAGACCTTGTGCGGCAAGGCATCCAGCGCTTCGCGCAATCGTGCGTCGCGATCCTCGCCACAGGAAATTCCCGCCACCCGAGCGGTCCTCCTGTGCTAAGCGTTCCGGTCGAGCCATACAGTAGTGAGCTGATGCCGCTTGGCAACCACCCAAGGGAATGCGCGGCGCAGCGGCGGGCGCCAGGCCCTGCAGGGCGCGCAGAAGGGTCGCTGGCATCCTTGTCACGATGCAGCGCCGGCAGCCCGGCGTTCGGTCCAGGCGCGCAGCGGTTTCAGCAGTTCGGAACTCTGATCGGGCAGGGAACCCGTCGCGTGGCGTCGCTATCGTCGGTGTCCTTCTTAGTGGAGGCGGGAACCGTTGCCGGCATGTTCCGCTCCACGTCTCCGAGCACAAGCTCATACGGACTGCTGGACAGCTGAAAGAGCCAGTTCGCAAGGACCAGAAACTCCGAGCGCGACAGCCGATTGTCGCCGTCGCGATCGAGTTTCAGCAATAGCTCGCGGGCCGATTGCGTATTCATGATCGGCAGCAGCGGCTCGAGCTCTTTGACATCGAGGCGACCATCGCGATTCTTGTCGAGCTCGGTGAAGCGAGCGTTGTAGTAGGCGATCGCCTCGTCCATGGTGATCAGCCCCTTGTTTGCCGTGTCAATTTTTTTGAATTCTCGGATGTATTCGAGGCGCGTCGCCGAGGGCGGCTCGGGGACATCCCGCCCAGCACCTGCCTGACAGCCGGCCATGGCGAGACCGAGCAAGAGCGCCGCCGCCATATGTTTGTAATCTTTGCAGCGGCGGTACATGTCTCGGCTGCCAGAGGGTTCAGGTTATGGCGTCATTCTGCCGAAGACGGTCGGCTCGGCAATAGCGAAGTTACCTGCCGCAAAAATTGCGCGTGCAACGCTCTGCCGGAACCACCCGGCAGGCGCGTTCGGAAAACGCTATTGGCACGGGCTTGACATAGCAAGGGCGCTGGCGCGTCGTCTTTTGGGCACAATTGCGACGCCGACCCATCGCATGGCGCACCCAGAGCCGGTGGCGTGCTGCGGAGAGCGGGCGCAGAGGCACGAAAATCACATTACGTCTTAGAGGCGCTGCTGCCGGGCCGCACTCCTTGCTTGCCGCAACCTGCCGCAATCGTGTGTTTCGCAAAGCACAGCCAGCCAGTTCAGCCTTCGGACGCTTAGCAGGTGCCTACGCGCGAACGGTCGATCGACAGCGGGAAACATGTCCGTTTTGCCAACATTGCACCCCCCGCGTTGTTCTTGCTGCTCAGCCTCCGGGCGTGGGTGCGGTACTGGAACCCACAAGCTCGCGTGTCATGAACACGCTGTTTGCATCGACGACGTAATCCGCGAACGGGCCGCAGAACGCGAAGCCAAATCGGGCGTAGAGAGTGCGCGCTGGAGCATACGCGTCCATCGATCCGGTCTCCAAGCTGAGGCGCCGGTACCCCCGAGACCGCGCCTCTTCGATTAGGTGGACTAGGATGGCGGCGGCTATTCCGCGCCGACGATTCCGAGCCGCGGTGTGCATGGACTTTACCTCACCGTGTGCCGGATCTAGCTCTTTCAGGGCGCCGCATCCGAGCAAGATCGGACCGTCCCACGCGGTCCAGAACGTCACATCGGGCGAGCGCAGAGCGTCGAGGTCGAGGGCGTGGATGCTCTCAGGCGGCGACCATCGTCTCGAGTTGTCGAGATGAGTCCGGAGAAGTTCGGCGACGTCCGTACCTTGCAAGTCATCAACGCGAATTTGCATGCCTTCACCTCAGGAGCGAAACTCGCTCCGGTGCGCCATCCTCTCATACGCCCGGCAGTATGAGTAGGGTGTCGATCTCACTCTTCTGCTGTTCGCTGAGCGTGGAGTAGAACTTGTTCAGCGCGGGTGCCAATCTGCGAACGCCTGCCAGCGTGGCCTCGAGGCGCTGTTGCGAAGCCGCAACGCGGTCTGGAAGCGTCGCCGGGTAGCCCGCCGCACATGCCGGCTTCATGGCATCGGCGTTGAGCTTGGCAACGGCCTTAAGTTCGTCTAGCGCAGGTTGCTGCGCAGGGGTCGGCTTCATGATGACTTCGATTGCGCCCAGGCCGTTGCCGATCGTCTCCGCGCTGCCGCACAGGTTGCCGAAGCTCAAGCCTCCCGCCGTTCGGCCCCCGCGACGTTGCGCTTCGGCAACCGACGCCAGAACGGCAAGTCCGACAACAACGAGGATTGTGGCACGTGACCATGGGGCGTTGCTCTGCATGGCGGGGCTCCAACTGAGCTAGAGGGGGTCAAGGCCCGTTCAGTTCGCGCAAAAGCCAGTGACGCTATTAAAGTCAGTGACAGTATTCGTGCGCGCAGGTGTAGCAATTGCGTAGCGGGTGAGCCAGGCCGCTAGGCCGACGCGCGGGAGCTATCGCCCTGGCGAGCAAGACGTGCGCGTGCGGGAAAAAAGGCAAACGGTATTGTGGGTTGGGGTGGTCTTTGGCAATGTTGGGTAGGCCGCCAAACTGCCGGGGCGGCCACGTCGTCTTGCCGGCGCGCGGCCTGCCGCGTTTGGCAGCTGCCGCACGGCAAACTCACGGCCTCAGCCCGCGCCCTGCGCCGGAACCGCATCGGCGGTCGCTGAAACCCGTCGTTCGCCGCGGAGCTTGCGATGCGCGTATGCTCTCTTCTGCCGAGCAGCACCGAGATCGTCTGCGCCCTCGGCATGGGCCACCTTCTGGTCGGGGTTAGCCACGAATGCGATTTCCCGCCCGAAGTCGTAGCGCTGCCGAAGTTGACGTGGAGCAACATCCGAGCAGGGCTTTCCGCAGCGGAAATTGACCGTGCCGTGGGATCCGCGCTGGGTGGCGGCAGCGGGCTCTACGGATTGCACATTGCACAGCTCGAGAAACTTGCCCCGACCGTCATCTTGACACAGCGGCTGTGCGACGTGTGCGCGGTTGCTGATCAGCAGCTGCAACGCGCTCTGGAGGCGCTGCACTGCAGGCCCGAGGTCATCTACTTGGAGCCGCACTCGCTCGAGGACATACTCGCCGATATTCACCGTGTCGCAGGTGCACTCCTCTGTCGCGCGCGTGGGGAGCAACTGGTTGCCAATTTGCGCTCGCGCATTGAGACCATCCGAACGCGGGCAAAGGGCGTGGTGCGCCCACGCGTGTTCTGCATGGAGTGGGTCGATCCGCCCTACGGTGGCGGCCACTGGATGCACGACCTGGTGGAGATTGCGGGCGCGGAAGATCGCCTTGCGCTGCGACACCGTCCCTCCGCGCGCGTCGATTGGCGTAACGTCATTGCCTATGCCCCAGAGGTTATCGTTGTGAGCTGCTGCGGGTTTGATCTGGCCCGCGGCGCACGGGAAGCGGGGTTGCTCGCGCAAATGCCGGGCATATGGGACATGCCCGCGGTTCGTACCGGGCGGGTATTTGCCACAGATGGCTCGTCGTATTTCAGTCGCCCAGGGCCACGCATCGTCGACAGCCTGGAGATTCTCGCCCACCTCATCCATCCGCGCTTGTTTCAGAGCCCCGAAACGACCCGAGGCTGGACAAAGGTCGCGCTCGCGCGTGCGGCGACGTGAAATAGGTGTCTCTTCAAGTAGGCGCAGTTGACGGAGTTTCTGCGCAGGGGACTGCCCCGCATCCATCTCGTGAGCCTATGCCGCCGGCGCCGAGTTCGGCGGGTCAGCGCTACGATAGCCTGGCAAGAGCGGTGGCCAGCGACGCAAGCTCATAACTTTGATCCGTGCGCGCAGTGGCGTCACACCGGACGGGCTTCCTGAGGAAGCGCAGGTCAACGACAGCAGCAAACGCGACCGGTGTAAAAGTAGCCGCGCGGGTCGTGGTTCGGAAACGCACGCCAGCCATTGACGATGCTGCAGATGCCAGGATGGCGGCGCGCAGCAAGACGTCTCTTGTGCCGATGTATCGCGTGCGCTGCCTGCCTGTGCCGCGCCGGTTGCGCTGCCGGAGCTCCCTGCCCGGTGTTCGGCGGCTGGGCGGGCGCCTGGGTCTGTCCCTGGGTCGGCCCCTGGGTCGGTCCCTGGATCGGTCCCTGGGCCGGTCCCTGAACTGGCGCCTGAAGGGGAGGCTGGACCGGTGGCTGAACGGGTGGAGGTGCCTGGGTCGGTGGCGGCTGTGTGGAGGGCGGCGCGGGCTGTTGCGCGGAAGCGGGCAGTGTGGCCGCGACGACGGCGGCAACGACAGCGAGAGTAATCAACGTGCGCATGGGCCAATGCCTCGGCTACTGGCGGCAGTATAGAGCAACGCCGACCCGCACGGCGCCTGGCACCCTTCTCTGGTTAAGCGTTATCGCAGCTGTCCCCATGAGGGTAACCGCATTACCTATAGTCGCGCTGCGCCGGAGGGAATGGAGGCTAACTTAACTTAGCGAGGGCGTACTCAGTCGTCACCTACCGGGGTTGAATCAGCAACACCGATGCTTTTGCCGTGTAGCCAAATTGGCGCTCCCGGCTACCGAGGCGGCGGAGGGGGCTTTCCACGTACGCGGCAATCCCGCCAAGACCTACCAAGCAGGGATTGCGGAGAGCGTCGTCGAGATCGCGTTCGATAGCCTAAGCGCGCAATCGCTGTCGACGACACCTCGTAGTGCGCGGCCGCACAATGAGGTAGATGGCGAGGCAGATGGCGACGATGCGGTTCAACAGCCTTGGGCGATCGGCAAACCTAGGCCAACAGCTGCGAAACGCTTCCCGCTTGATCGGCGCGCGCCGCGTTGAAGGCCGCCTCCCAGCGCGCGATCTTGCCCTCGCGCAAGACCCATACCTCGACGCCGAACCCTCTCATGGGCTGTCCCGTATCGGCGTCCAGCCATTCGCCGTCCCACACGTTGGTCAGCGTGTCATTGCT
>JBPYEF010000319.1:0-18428 GCA_051985875.1 Hyphomicrobiaceae bacterium | reverse complement strand
GTCCGTACACGTGCGCCGTCGCATCGATGCCGGCCCAATAGAAATTGAGCCACGCCTTGCCGGACGTCGACAGCAGCGCCTCCTTGAGCTGCACCAATCCTTCCGCCAGGCTGTGATGGGCGATGATCTCGGCGCCGGCGCAGACCAGGCGGTTGTAGGCGCTGCTGGCGTAGCTGCGGTGGGCAAACACGAGCGAGCGCACGCCGTGCGCGGCAAGGCGCTGATGCGCAGTGGCGTGCACCGCGAGCAGTTGCTGCGGATCGAAGCCGCGCTGCACGCAGCTGTCCTGCGCGTGCCGCCCGAGGGGGGAGAATGCCAGCGATTGGATCACCTCGCCGTAGGCGGGGATGTAAACGTTCCACTCGTAAAGCGCGTGCGTGCTCGGCAGCACACCGAGATGCAAGGTCGAGATCGACGCCGCGGTGGTTGAGGGAAACAGCGCCGATAGCGGAGTGAGCGTGCCCTCGTCGACCACGCGGCGCGTCGCTCGGAAGCGGTGCCAATGCGCCTGCCACGCCTCCCAGCCGAATGCGTCGATGAGAATCAGCACGATCTTTTGCGGCCGCGGATAGCGGCCCGCGAAGCAGTCGGCGGGCAACAGCGGAGGTCTGACCTCGCCGCTGAGCAGGAATTCGACGGTATTGGTCAGGTTGGCGAACGCATAATCGGCATAGAGCGGCCGCAGCAAGCGGCCGTCGCCGAGCGGGCGAAAGCGCGCGAGGGGGGCGGAGTTGATCATGGGGGGGTCCCGCTGCGCTGTAGCGCGCAACCCCGCCAAGCGCGCGCGCGGTCCGCGGCCGGCGGCCGCCACGCTCGCCCTCCCTGCGCGTCTGTGGGCGCGTTAACGATTGGTTAACCTTTCCCGCCTAGCGTCCGCGTGGGATGCAGGACTGCATCTCGGATCGCCGCCCTACTGCCCATGGGTGGCCTTCCTGGGAGCCGCGAGTACTCGGCTCTCCAGAGGAGGGTTGCACCTTCCTCGCATACTCAGGAACTGCCCACTCTCTCTCATGCGACCCAGAACAGCGGCTCGGTAGGTGCCAAGACACCACCGAGCCGCAACCCTGCCACGCGCACGGCCAGACCGGTCGCATCGTCGATCTCCATCGCCAAGCCCGCGAGCGTCGCCGGACCCAGTGCCGGCTCGAATCGCCGCCGCGGTATCTTCGTGAGAAAGCGGTTGAGCGGTTCCTCGGGGTCCATGCCGAGCACCGACTGATAGTCGCCGCACATGCCGACGTCGGTGAGGTAGGCGGTGCCGTTCGGCAGTACCCGCTCATCGGCGGTCGGCGTATGGGTGTGCGTGCCGATCACCGCGCTCACCCGGCCGTCGAGAAACTGCCCCATCGCCTGCTTCTCGCTGGTGACCTCCGCATGGAAATCGACCACAATCGCATCCGCGCCGCGTTTCAGGCCGCAGGCCTCGACCTCGTGCTCGACCGCACGGAAGGGGCAAGCGAGCTCCGGCATGTAGACGAGCCCCATGGCATTGATGACCAGCACGTCCGCGCCGTTGGCGGCCTTGAACAGACCCGCCCCGCGTCCCGGCGTGCCCGGCGGATAGTTGATCGGGCGCAGCAGACGCGTCTGGCGCTCGATGAACACCAGCGCCTCCTTTTGATCCCAGCTGTGGTTGCCGAGGGTGACGACGTCGGCGCCGGCGGCGAGCAGTTCCTCGCAAATTGTCTCGGTGATACCGAAGCCGCCGGCGGCGTTCTCGCCGTTGACAGCGACGAAGTCGAGCCGGTAGCGGGCGCGCAGGCGCGGCAATTCCGTGAGCACCGCCTGCCGGCCCGAACGGCCGACAACATCGCCGAGGAACAGCGCGCGCATCGTTTACACACTCGCACACTTGCACGGACCTGAGGGCGTAAGCACCCAGTCGAGACGCTCGTCATAGTCGAGGTGCGGTACGGCGTCGACGGCCTGTTGATCATAGCCAACGCCTACCGCGGTAATCGTCTTGCGCGCGCGCAGCGCGCGCAGCGTGCGATCATAGTACCCCCCGCCATAGCCGAGCCGCCAGCCGAGGGCGTCGAAGGCGAGCAGCGGCACCAGCAGGATATCGGGGTCGAGCTCGGGCTTGTCGGCCGTCGGCTCGGCAATGCCCCACACCCGGCGCTCCATGGTGTCGCCGGGCACCCAGGCACGGAACATCAGGGCACTGCCTTTGCTGCGCATCACCGGCAGTGCAATGCGGTAGGACTCGCGGGCAAGGCGGCGCAGCAGCGGCCACAGCCGTGGCTCGTCGGGAAGCGGGGCGAAGGCGGAGACGATAGTGGTGTGCGGGGAGGCGTCGAGGAACGCGAGCCCGATGCGCGCGAATGCCGCCCCCGCCGCGGCGCGCAAGCGCGCATCGAGCCCAGCCCGCCGTGCGATCAACTCGGCACGCAGCGCCTGCTTTTGCTTTCCGATCTCCTCGGCCTGGCTCACGCGCGCCGCATAGAGCAGAAGCGTTGGCGCGCTCGCAAATGGCGGCGAAGCGTTGCTTGGCGCGGCTGCGGGAGCGCGTGGGGAAATGCGGAACAATGGGGAAGGTATCCGTTGGGCCGCGGCACGCTTGCCTCGCAATCGGCCCCCCGTACGTACGATCCGCGCCCCATGCCGGGAGCCCCCTCCGTTCCCACGGCATCTCGTCCCGGCAGCGCCGCGCCCGGCCAATGCCCCATCCTGGCGGTCTGTCCCGCCGGCCGCCTTCGCTGCCAACAAAAGGACGCGGCGCGGGTGGCAAACCTGCAGAGCCGCGCGAGCCGTTCGAGCGAGATCCCGCGTGGTCCCTACGAGATGTAGGTGGGCACCGTGTGTCCGAGACCACGGTCTCGGTCAGGGACAGTCCCCGTGCGGATCGTATAGGCCCCCGGGTCTGTTGCTCGTGACGCACCCCGCAGCCCTGCAGGCAGGACTCTAGCCGGCATTGGCAAAAAATCAATGCGCGTGCGCCGCCGGCCGCGCGGGGTCAAGCGCAATCAGCGGTTGCCGGCGAGAATGTGCTGCAGGGCATCGAGCGCCCAGCCGATGCGCTCGCGAACTTCGGCTTGCGCCTGTTCGAGCTGACGCACGCGCGCCTCCGCGCGCTTCAGCTCGTCCTTCAGCGAATCGCGTTCGCGCGCGAGCGCCACGAGCTTCAGCTGCAGGGTGTCTCCGCCCTCGTCTCCCCCGCCGCGCAATGCACGTGTGCTGGCAGGAACGGCCTTCGTCCTGGCCTTATCACGATGCCGGGCCATCGCTGGTACCCGCTGCGTATCCGAGCGCCACCCCACGCCAGCGACGCTCGCCCTCTCGTCTGCACGATAGGCGGGGGTTCCGGCAGCGTCAACAAACGGTCTGTTGATGAGTTCTACGGCTGCAGCCGCTGATTTTTTTGCGCCGCATCCTGGCCTATTGACAGCCCGCGATCGGCGACGCAGTAGAGGCTCAACAATGGAGCAGCGCATGGCAGTCAGAGTGGCAATTTCCGGGTTCGGCCGCATCGGCCGCAACATCCTGCGCGCCATCGTCGAGCAGCAGCGCACGGACATTGAGATCGTCGCCATAAATGATCTGATCTCATCCAAGGATAATGCGCACCTGTTGCGCTACGACAGCGTGCACGGGCGCTTCCCCGGCGACATCATCGTCGACGAGCAGTCGATCGACGTCGGCAGAGGTCCAATCAAGGTGTTGGCGGAGCGCGAGCCGCGCAAACTGCCCTGGGGAAAACTCGGCGTCGACGTCGTCATGGAGTGCACGGGCATCTTCACGGATCGGGATCGGGCCGCGTCGCACTTGGAGGCCGGGGCCAAGCGGGTGCTCGTGTCCGCACCGTCCAAGGGAGCCGATCTTACCGTCGTCTACGGCGTGAACGAGGAGCGGCTGAGCGCCGAGCACAAGGTGGTGTCCAATGCGTCGTGCACGACCAACTGCCTGGCGCCGGTCGCCAAGGTGCTGCACGAACTGGTCGGCATCCGGTCGGGGTTCATGACGACGATCCACGCGTACACCAACGATCAGCACGTCCTTGATCAGGCGCACAAGGACATGCGCCGCGCCCGCTCCGCTGCCCTCAACATGATTCCGACCTCCACGGGTGCGGCGACCGCGGTCGGCCTGGTGCTGCCCGAGCTGAAGGGCAAGCTCGACGGCACGGCGATCCGCGTGCCGGTCCCCAATGTCTCGGTGGTCGACCTCAAGATCGCGCCGGGACGCGCCACGAGCGCCGCCGAGATCAACGCAGCGATGGAACAGGCCTCGCGCCAGCGGCTCAAGGGCATTCTCGGTATCGCCAAGGAGCCGCTCGTTTCCAGCGACTTCAACCACACCGCATACTCGGCGACCTTCGATACGACGCAGACGCAGATCGTCGCCGGCGAAATCGTGCGCGTGCTCGCCTGGTACGACAACGAGTGGGGCTTTTCCAATCGCATGGCCGACACCGCGGCGGCCATGGGCCGGCTCCTCTAGGCGTCTGCGTCACGGCCCGGCCGAGCATCGCCGCGTGCGGGCGTGCAACGTCGATTGCCCGCCCATCCGTTGCGCCCACACGCGCTCACGCGCCGCGCTCATGCTGTTAGACGAGCGCAGCGAACAGCAACAGCAGCCCGACGACCGAAACGCCGAAGGCCGCTGTGCGCACCCAGGGGATGCCGGCGATATACATCACGGCGTGCGCAACGCGCCCCCAGAAGTACAGGGCGGCGCCAAGCCGGGTGGTTCCGTCGCTGACGCCGGCTGCGTGCGCCACCAGCACAAGGATGGCGAACAGGACGAGGTTTTCGAGCATGTTGCGGTGGGCGCGCTGGGCGCGACCGGCCCAGCCGCCGACCTTGGGTTCGGGTTCCCGGTTGCCGGTGAGCTCCGGCAGACCGACCTCGAGCATCGCCCCCAGGACGGCGATCAGCACCAGGACGAACGTCAGGGCAGCGGACGCGACGAGATAGGTAAGCTCCGTGTTCATTTTCCCCCTCCCAGTAACGTGTGCGCGCGGCTTGAGCATCCAGGGCCGCTGCCGAATCGGCACGGACGATTGCACTGGGGAATTGCGCGCGGATTAGGGCGCGGCTCACGCGGGCGGGTAAGCTCCGTGCACCGCGTGCTGCGTGTTTCGCCGCCGGCGCGTGTCGCTGCCTGCTGCGGCTTTGCTGCTCGTTGCGCCTGCTCGTTGGGCCTGCGCGTTGGGCATGCACGTTGGGCCTGCACGTCGGGTCTTGGGAAAGGGCACGTTGGGTAAGCGCACGTTGGGCAAGCGCAAGCTCGGGCGGCTTAAGCGTCGCGATTGGCGTGTGCCGAGCCGACCCTGCATAAGTGCGCAAGTGCGGGAGCGCAGGCGCCGGTTTGCTATTTTGCGCCTCTGGGCTTGGCCGCCGCGAGGGGACGGGCTTAGTGTGGGCGCAACAGGCGGTGCGCGCTCCCAAAGGCGAGATCGGCCCCACGGTCCGGGCCCCGGGCGAGGGCCGGGACGGGTGCCAACAGCATCGCAAGCAACTGCTCAAGAGGATGAGGTTATCCGATGACCCAATCGCTTCAGCACGTCGCACAGGCCATGGTCGCACCCGGCAAGGGACTCCTGGCCGCCGACGAGAGCTCGCAGACGATCAAGCGGCGCTTTTCCGGCATCAACACGGAGAGCACGGAAGCCAACCGCCGCGACTACCGGGAGATGCTGTTTCGCGCAAGCGAGGCGATGCGCCGCCACATCTCCGGCGTGATCCTCTACGACGAGACGATTCGTCAGAAGGCCAAGGACGGCACGCCGCTGAGTGCCGTCATTGCCGCAACGGGAGCGCTGCCCGGCATCAAGGTCGATCTCGGCACTAAGTCGCTGCCGTTCTGCCCGGGCGAGCGAATCACCGAAGGCCTCGATGGCCTTGCCGAGCGGGTCGCCGAGTACGTCACCCTCGGCGCCAAGTTCGCGAAGTGGCGAGCGGTGATCGAAATCGGCCGCAATATGCCCTCCTACAACTGCATCAACGCAAACGCGCACGCGCTCGCCCGCTATGCGGCCATCGCCGTCGCCGGAGGGCTGGTGCCGATTGTCGAGCCGGAGGTCCTGATGGACGGGGAGCACGACATCGACAGCTGCGAGCGCGTCAGCGAATGGACGCTGAAGGAGGTCTACGCGCAGCTCTACTATGCCAAGGTGCCCCTCGAGGAGACCATCCTCAAGCCGAACATGGTGGTCTCCGGCGTGAAATGTGCGCGCCAGGCCAGTCGCCAGGAGGTGGCCGAGCGAACGGTGGCGATGCTCAAGCGCTGCGTCCCGCCCGCGGTGCCTGGAATAGTCTTCCTCTCGGGCGGGCAATCCGATGAGGACGCGACCGCGCATCTGGCATTGATGAACAAGCTCGGGCCGCTGCCCTGGAAGCTCTCCTTCTCCTACGGCCGAGCGCTGCAGGCAGCCGCGCTCAAAGCCTGGGGCGGCAAGGCCGAGAACCTCCCCGCCGGCCAGAAGGCCTTCAGCCATCGGGCGCGCATGAACGGCGCCGCCGCACTGGGGACGTGGAGCGCGGACATGGAGCGTGCGGCATAGCCGCGCACCCGCGCGTCCCCGGCGGTCATCCGCGCCAGCCGCTTTTCTGCCCCAATGGCGGACATAGCCTCCGACGGTCGGGAGGTTTTTGCGAGCAAGCGCGGAGCCGCATGTGAACCGCGAGGCACGCTGCCGCATCTATGCCGTGCTGAAGGCGCGTCCGGGTGCGCGCGCGCATCTGGACGCTGCCCTGGCGGCAAGCGACATCGCCGCGGTGCTCGTGGCCGGCGGCGATGGCGAGCCGCCGGATAGGGGCGCCGCCGCCGAACTCCTCGCCGCGGCGCAGCGTGCCGACGTCGCCGTCCTGATCGCCAATGATGCCAAGCTGGCGCACGAGCTCGGCGCCGACGGCGTGCACCTTGGCGTGGATGCGGACCATATCGCTTGCTATCAGGATGCCCGCGGCCTGCTCGGGGCGAGAGCCATCATCGGCTCGGAGTGCGGGACTTCGCGCCACGCGGCCATGACCCTTGCCGAGGCCGGCGCCGACTACATCGCCTTCGGGACCGCGCCCGGGCGCAACGGCCATGCCGAGGCCCGGGCACGGCGCGAGGCGCTCGTTGCCTGGTGGGCCGAAATCTTCGAGGTGCCGTGCGTCGCCTTCGGCGTTGAGACCGGCGCGGAGGCCGAGGCGCTGAGCGCCGCCGGCGCGGACTTTCTAGCCGTCACGCTTCCTTATGCACAACCGGACGCGACCCGCGACCTCATTGCCGAGATCGCGGCGGCCATCCTGCCAAAATCCACTGCTTGAGAAATTCGCCATGCGCCGCACCATCGCCCTCACCATTGCCGCCCTGGCCGCCGCGTCGATCGTCTGCCCGCGCGGCCAAGCCGAGACGAGCTCCTGGTTCGGCCACGGCGACGCCGGCGCGCCCAAGCCCCCGGCTAGTCCCACTCCCAAGGTCGCGCGGCCGCCGCAGCGGGCAAAGGCCGAGCCTACGCTCGCGCTGCCGATCTACCATCCGCGAATCGCGGCGATCGATCACCTTGGCGCGCTGCCCAAACTCCCTCCTCCGGTCATCGATGGCGAACATACCTCGAGCATCGCCAAGGTGCCGGCCCCGGGCGAGAACGCGCCCTACGAGGCCTTCGACCAGGGCAAGTACCTCACCGCGCTCGAGCTTGCCGTCAAGGCCGCCGCGAACGACGATCCCGAGGCGCACACCTTGATCGGACGCATCTATGCCGAAGGCGACGGCACCGCGCGCAATCCCGCGCTCGCGGCCGAATGGTATGCGCGCGGCGCCGCGCTCGGCGATGCCCAGGCGATGTTCGCCTACGGCATGCTGCTGGCGGAAGGGCTGGGGGTGCCCAAAAACCGCCAGGCCGCCGGCGAAATGCTCGAGGCGGCCGCCGTGCGCCGCCACCCGCTCGCCAATTACAATTTGGCGCAGCTGTTTTTGACCGGCGACGGCAAGCCCGAAAATCCCTACCGCGGCTTCTTGCACATGCGCTTTGCCGCCGAATCGGGCATCGCCGCCGCGCAGTACGATCTCGGCACCCTCTTCGCCACGGGCACCGGGGTCGATGCGAACGCCTTCGAGGCGGCGAAATGGATCGGCAAGGCGGCCGCCGCCGGCCATCCCGAGGCGGAGCTCGAATTCGGGGTGCTGCTGTTTGAGGGCCGCGGCGTGCCGCCCGACCCGGAGCGCGGCGCCCGCATGTTCAAGGCGGCGGCCGAACAGGGCGTCGCGGTGGCGCAGAACCGCTTGGCACGCTGCTACGCATACGGGAAAGGCGTGCCGCTGAACCTCGTCAGCGCCGCGACCTGGCACCTGATCGCCAAGGCCGGCGGGGAGGAGGACAAGACCCTGGACGAACTCGTCGCGCACCTCTCCAAGGTCGACCGTGCGAAGGCGGAGAAAGGCGCAGAGACCTGGCGCCAGCAGGTGCTGTTGGACCTCGAATGAGTGCGGCCGCCAGCGGTTGGCGCGTGGTGGCAACACTGAGCGGCCTGAGCAATCGGTTGCGGCGACCGGCGCGTGTGGTCAGTAGCCAGCCGCCGCGTTTCGCCGTCGAGCCAGCAGCCGTGCCGTCCTCACGGGATTGGCCCGCGGCGCATCCGGCGCCAAGTGAGCAGAGGGCGTATGAACGGGCATGCAATGGGCAATTCAGGGGCCGTTCACGGGTCGCGGTGCGCCGGCGGTGCGATGCGCTGCTGCCGATGTGCGCCCTGCTGAGCGCGCACACCTTGAGCTCGCGCCCGGCTTGGTTTATCACCCCGGCCGACTCGGCGGCGACGCGCGCCGTTGCTAGCCGGCGGGTCGGATACGATCGCCCGCGGGTCCGCGCGCAGATCCCCCGCCGGTGCAGCGTGCAGTGGCAGCGTGCAGTGGCAGCGTGCAGTGGCAGCGTGCAGTGCATGGCGGCGCCGCGTGCCGCGCAGGTGTTACGGCGCTGCCGGGTTTGTGTGCGCGATCACGTGTGCGTTTCTTGCGCCGCTACCTTGCGTTTGCGAGGCGACATGCGCGCCACCGCGGCGCGCGTTTCGCAGGGTGCGGGTTGCGTCGGGATGGTGCCGCTTGCGGGGGCGCGTAGCCGCGGTCGACGGCGGAAGGATGCTTGAGGGTTGGCGGCGAATGCGCAGCGCAACGACAGCCACTGCCTGCATGGCCGCAGCCGGCGCAACACCGCGGGGCCGCGGGCCACGCCCGAGGGGGAGGCAATGAGCGAGGCACGCCTGGTCTCGGCGACCAAGCGCGAGGCCGATGCGGCGGCGGAACCGTCCCTGCGTCCGCAGCTGCTGCGCGAGTTCATCGGCCAGGAACAGGTGCGCGCCAACCTCAAGGTGTTCATCGAGGCCGCCAAGGCGCGCGGCGATGCGCTCGATCACGTTCTCTTTGCCGGCCCGCCCGGGCTCGGCAAGACGACATTGGCACAGATCATGGCGCGCGAGCTCGGCGTCGGCTTTCGCACAACCTCCGGTCCGGTGATCTCCAAGGCCGGCGATCTTGCCGCCCTGCTCACCAACCTCGAAGAGCGCGACGTACTGTTCATCGATGAGATCCACCGCCTCAATCCGGCGGTCGAGGAGATCCTCTATCCCGCCATGGAGGACTACCAGCTCGATTTGATCATCGGCGAGGGGCCGGCGGCGCGCTCGGTGAAAATCGAGCTGTGCAAGTTCACGCTGATCGGCGCCACGACGCGCACCGGGCTGCTGACCACACCCCTGCGCGACCGCTTCGGCATTCCCGTGCGCCTCAACTACTATACCGAAGCCGAGCTCACCACCATCGTCGCGCGCGGCGCCGGCGTGCTGAAGCTTGCCATGAGCGCCGACGGCGCCAGCGAGATCGCCCGGCGCTCGCGCGGCACGCCGCGCATCGCCGGCCGACTGCTGCGGCGGGTGCGCGATTTCTCGTGCGTTGCCAATGCACAGCTGATTACCGCGGAGGTCGCCGACCGGGCGCTGCGCCAGCTCGAGGTCGACACCCAAGGCCTCGATGCCCTCGACCACCGCTATCTGACGTGCATTGCCAAGTACTACGAAGGCGGCCCGGTCGGCATCGAGACGCTGTCGGCGGCGCTCGGCGAGCCGCGCGATGCGCTGGAGGAGATCGTCGAGCCGTACCTCTTGCAGCAGGGGTTCATCGGCCGCACGTCGCGCGGCCGCGTGCTGACCCTGCGCGCCTATCGGCACCTGGGCCTCAGCGGCCCGTCGCGCAGCGCCAGTCCGCAGACGGAGCTGTTCGATGCCCCGACCGGCGAGCCGGGCGGCGGCAGCGCCAACGCTTGAGGATCGCGAGGCGCTATGCAAGGACGCGGCGCGGTGCGAGGGAGCGGACGGCCTGGCTGCGGGCGGCGGAAGCGGGCGGTGTTCCGCGTGGCCATCGGCGAGCCGCCCGATGCACGAGCGCCGGGCCCGCGGCAGCCCGTGTGGCGCCGCGGCGAGCAGCGCTGCTGCCTATGCCGCGGGCGGAGGGGGCAGCGCACGTACCCGGCGCGCGGGAGGGGATTGCCAGCATGACCAGACTGCGCCGGCACGGCATATCGCGGCGGCGAGCCCTGCAGACGCTTGCCGGTTGGGGCGCGGGCGTATTCGGGTTTTCAAGGTACGCCCTCGCTGTCGAGCCTGCGTGGCGGCTGGCGGTGACGCGCTACCGCGTCGCCCCGCGCGGCTGGCCCGCGCCGCTGCGCTTGTCGATCGCTGTCATCGCCGACGTGCATGCGGGCGGGCCGGCGATGCCGGAAAGGCGCATCGCCGCCATCGTCGCCGCGACCAACGCCCTCGCCCCGGATCTCATCGTCCTGCTCGGCGACTTCGCCGCCAGCCACAAGTTTCGCACCAACACGGTGCCGCCGCAGCTGTGGTCGCGCGCGCTCGGCCGACTGAGGGCACCCCTCGGCGTGCACGCCATCCTCGGCAATCACGACTGGTGGGAGGATCGCGCGGCGCAGCGCGCGCGCCGCGGTCCGGTGCTCGGGCGGCGCATGCTGGAACAGGCGGGCATCCCCGTCTACGAGAACGACGTGACGAAGCTCGTCAAGGACGGGCGGCGCTTCTGGCTCGCCGGCCTCGGCGATCAGCTGGCATTTCCAAGGCGGCAGGGAAAGCGCGCGCGGCGCAGCTTTGCCGGCGTCGACGACCTCGAGGGCACGCTTGCCAAGGTCGGGGACAATGCCCCGATCATCCTGCTGGCGCACGAGCCCGACATCTTTCCCCGCGTGCCGAACCGCGTCGCCCTGACGCTGTCCGGCCACACGCACGGCGGGCAGATCCGCTGCTTTGGCTATTCGCCGATCGTGCCTTCGCGTTTCGGCAACCGCTACGCCTACGGCCACGTGGTCGAAGGCGACCGCCATCTGATCGTCTCCGGCGGATTGGGCTGCTCGATGGTGCCGGTGCGCATCGGTGTCCCTCCCGAGGTGGTCGTCGTCGATGTCGCTGCCTGAGCCGAGCCGCTGGCCCGATCTCGCGGGCCGCATCATCATCGACGCGGCTGGGCGTCGCCAGCACGTGCTCCCGGTGCGGGTGTACTTCGAGGACACCGATTTTTCAGGCCTCGTCTACCATGGCAGCTACATCCGCTGGTGCGAGCGCGGCCGCTCCGACCTTCTGCGCCTGGTCGGCAACGATCACCGGGCGCTGCTCGCGGGAGCCACGGGAAGGGAGCCTGCGGCCTTCGTGGTGCGGCGCATGCGGCTCGAATACTTGAAGCCCGCGCGTATCGACGACGTCCTGGAGGTTACGACGCGCGTCGCGGCGACGGGCGCGGCGACGCTGACCCTCGATCAACGCATCGCCCGCGCCGGCACGGAGCTGTTCTGCGCCGAGGTCATGGTCGTGCTCATCTCGCAGTCGGGCAAGCCGCAGCGCCTGCAGTCCGCCCTGCGCGATGCGCTGCAGGCCGGGGACGTGCAATCGTGCTAGGGTGGGCTTGCCCGAGCGCGAGCCGCTGCGAGCGCCGATAGCACGCGCGGCGGCGCGCCTCTTTGCGGGCACGCGCGCGGGCCGGCTGCCGACAGGAGAATTCCATGCCCACCCTTGCGGAAATCGCCAAGCTGTTTGAGGCGCTATTGCCCGGCTTGATGGGGATTGAGATCACGGAGGCGAGCAAGGAGCGGATCACCGCCAGCATGCTCGTGCGCCCGGAGCTGTGCACCCACGGCGGCGTGCTGCATGGCGGCGCGTGCATGGCCTTGGCCGATACCATCGGTGCGATCGGCACGGTGCTCAACCTGCCGCCAGGCGCACGCACCACCACCATCGAATCGAAGACCAACTTCCTGGGGGCCGCGCCGGTCAACACGCGCGTCAGCGCCCAATCGACGCCGCTGCACCGCGGCCGGACGACGATGGTCTGGCAGACGATGATCCGCGGCGAAAGCGGGAAGCTGTGCGCCGTGGTGACGCAAACACAGATGGTACTGCCGGAGCAGCGCGGATCGCCATGACCCCTGAGGCGCGGTCGCCCCGGGGGATCACGCTGCACCGTGCTGAGCGACGCGTTGCCAACAAGCGCTGTCTTGCCCGGCATTTTGCTCTATCATCGCCGCGTCGCGAACGTCTCTGCTGCGATTCGGCCGCCGCATGTTCAAAAAAATCCTGATCGCCAATCGTGGCGAGATCGCCTGCCGCGTCATCAGGAGCGCACGCAAGCTCAACATCAAGACGGTTGCGGTTTATTCCGAGGCCGATCGCGACGCCCTGCACGTCGAGCTCGCCGATGAGGCCGTCGCCATCGGTCCGGCGCCGGCCGCCCAATCCTATCTGCTGATCGACAGGATCACGGAGGCCTGCCGGCGCACGGGGGCGGAGGCCGTGCATCCCGGTTACGGGTTCCTGTCCGAACGGGAGGCCTTTGCGGTCGCGCTGGCACGCGCCGGCGTGGTGTTCATCGGCCCGAACGTCCGGGCGATTGCCGCCATGGGCGACAAGATCGAGAGCAAGAAGCTCGCCGCCAAGGCGAAGGTCTCCACCGTTCCCGGGTATCTCGGCGAAATCAGCGACGCCAAGCATGCCCTGCGCGCCGCCGCGGAGATCGGCTATCCGGTGATGATCAAGGCCTCCGCCGGGGGCGGCGGCAAGGGCATGCGCGTTGCGCGCAACCCGCGGGAGGCCGAGGAGGGCTTTGCACTTGCCCGCTCGGAGGCCAAGTCGAGCTTCGGGGACGAGCGCATTCTCGTTGAAAAGTTCATCGACAACCCGCGGCATATCGAGATCCAGGTGCTCGGCGACAAGCACGGGCAGATCATTCACCTCGGTGAGCGGGAATGCTCGATCCAGCGGCGCAATCAGAAGGTCGTCGAGGAGGCGCCCTCAAGCCTGCTCGACACCAGAACGCGGCGGATGATGGGCGAGCAGGCCGTGGCTCTGGCCAGGGCGGTCGATTACGATAGCGCCGGCACGGTGGAATTCGTCGTCGGACAGGATCGCGCCTTCTTCTTCCTGGAGATGAATACCCGCTTGCAGGTCGAGCACCCCGTGACCGAGTTCGTCACCGGCATCGATCTCGTCGCGCAGATGATCCGTATCGCCGCCGGCGAGCGCCTCGCGCTGAAACAGTCGGATGTGCAACTCGCGGGCTGGGCGGTCGAGACGCGCGTGTACGCGGAGGATCCGTTCCGCGACTTTCTCCCCTCCATCGGCCGCCTGACGCGCTACCGTCCCCCGCGCGAGGGTAGCGTCGCCGGGGGTAGCATCAGGAACGACACGGGCGTGACCGAGGGTGCCGAGATCTCCATGTACTACGACCCGATGATCGCCAAGCTCATCACCCATGCGCCCACGCGTAATGCGGCCATCGATCTGCAGGCGGATGCCCTCGACGGCTTCGTGATCGAGGGCGTCGCCCACAACCTGCCGTTTCTCTCCGCGGTGATGCAGCACCCGCGCTGGCGCGAGGGGCGGCTGTCGACCGGCTTCATTGCCGAGGAGTTCCCCGGCGGATTTCGGTCGCCACGCCCGCAGGGGCAGGAGCTGATGGTGTTTGCCGCCGTTGCCATCGGCATTGATCATCTCACCAACGCGCGCCGGCGCGAGATTACCCAGCAGATGGGCGGCCCGCCCGTGCAGTTCGCGAAACACCGCGTTGCCGTGATCGGTGATGAGCGCCTCGCCGCGCTCGTCTCCGGGGCGCTCGACGAGCCGGTCAGCGTCGCCTTTGTCGATGCGCAGGGGGCGGCGGCGACGCCGATCGAGGTGCGGTCGCAGTGGTGGCCCGGCGAACCGGTGTGGTCCGGAACGGTGCAGGGACAAACCGTGACGCTGACGGTTGCCCCACTGCTCAACGGGTACCGGCTCGCGCGGCGCGGCATGCGCGTCGAAGTGCACGTCTACACCGAGCGCGAGGCCGCGCTCGCGGCGCTGATGCCGCAGCGCGTGCCCCCCGACACGGCCAAGCTGCTGCTGTGCCCGATGCCCGGTCAGCTGAAGGCGCTCAACGTCGTGGCGGGCCAGGAGGTTAAGGCCGGCGAAGCGCTGTGCGTGGTCGAGGCGATGAAGATGGAAAACGTGCTGCGCGCCGAGCGCGACGGTATCGTGCGCGCGGTGCGGGTCAAGCCGGGCGATAGCCTCGCCGTCGACGCGGTGATCATGGAGTTCGCCTGAGAGTTTCAGCGCTAGAGTTTTAGCATCGACGCCAGCGGCACGGCATCAGCGCGCACTCGCCGTTTGCGTGTGTCGCCTCCCTCCTCGGAGGCCGGCCGACGCCAGGCACGTGCCTCCAGGTGCGCTGCGGCATCGGCGCGATTGATGCGCTTACGCCGTGTCGGGATCCCGGACATGGACGCGAATTAATTGCCAGCGGCAACGGGTGCGTTGCCGCTGGTACGTCTTGGATGCACGTTGTCATTAGTATCAGGAAGGATCCCATGCAGTTCTCGTTTTCTCGGACGCTGGGGCCGGCGCTGATCGCCTCCGCATTGTGCGCGACCGCGGTTCTCGCCCAAACCCCGACGCAGCCTGCGCAGCCCAATCGGGCCGCGCGGTTCTCCCCCGACGTGATCGCCCGGCTCGAGGACGGGCGGATCGCCATGGCCAAGGAAGCCTTGAAGCTCAATGACGCCCAGCTCAAATTGTGGGCGCCGGTCGAGCAGCAGTTGCGCGCCCGCTACGCAGCGCGCCAGGAGCGCATCGCCAAGTGGCAGCAGCGCGAGCAACAGGGTCAGCAACAGGACAAACGCGCCGCCAAACTCTCCCTTCCGGATCGGCTTGACCGGGCGAGTGAGCGGATGACGCAGCGCGCAGAACGGCTAAAGGCGTTCAATGCGGCGTTCCGGCCGTTCTATGACTCACTCAGCGACGAGCAGAAGGTGATCGCCCGCGTTCTGCTGCGGTCCGGCCACCCGCATTGGCGGCATCACTGGGCGATGCGGCAGAATCGCGAGGCGGCGCCGGCCCGGCAGTGATCCTTGCACGCATCAGCGGTGAGCGGTAGCGCTCACCGCTTTTTGCCGTCGATCAATGCGATGCGCCAGGGGATGCGCCAGGGGGATGCGCCAGGGAATGCGCCAGGGATATGCGCGAGGGGACCAGGCAATTCCTGCGGCGCGGTGCGAACCGCACAGCACCCGGCGCGAGTCGCAGTGCACGCTAGTGCCAAATGCGCGTCGTCCAACCGCTGCCGTCGCCGTCGGTGGTCGCGGGCGCCGCGCGCGCACGGGCTCGTGGCAACTGGTCCGCGTCTGGAGCGCCCCGCCGCACCGTCGCCGAGTGCACGGGCGGGTGCGATGACGGCCAGCGATCGGGGCTCGGCCGCTCGCCCGCGGCAGTCTTGTGGCGCTTCTCGAACTCCTGCTCGGCGAGTGCATCGAAATCGGCGAGCGTGGTCGCCTCCCCCTTCGCCACCAGGTGAACGACGCGGTAGCCCCTGGCCTTCAGGTCGGCGAGCAGCAGCGGCAGGGCTCGTGCGGTCGAGGCTTGAATGTCGTGAAACAGAATGATGCCGCGGTGGCGACGCGCCAGCTCGGTAATCACCCTGCGGCGCACCGCATCCGGATCGTGCGTCGCATAATCCTTGCTGTCGATATCGATGCCGAATTCGGCGATGTGGCGCTCCCTGAGGTGGGCGACCATTCCCGGCGTCTCGCGCAGGTAGGGGAAGCGGAAGAACGGCGCCACCGGTCCGCCCGTCGCCAAGCGTACCGCGCTGAGCCCGAGCTCCATTTCGGCGATGCCCTTCTCGAGGCTCATGGCGTCGAGATGCGCGTGCGTCCAGGTGTGGCTCGCGACGGTGTGACCGCGGCGCGCGTATTCGCGCGCCCAGTCCGGATCGGCGAGCGCCATGCTGCCGACGAGAAAGAAGGTGGCGCGCGTGCACTGGGCGGCCAGCGCGTCGAGCACCCGCCGCGTGTGCGTGCGCAGCGGACCGTCGTCGAAAGTCAGCACCACCTCGCCGTCGGCAAGCGGTGGTTGCGCGCCATCGCGGACAGCAAAGCGCGGGCCGGTGCTGGTGTCGATCTCGACCGTGCGTGCCACGCCAAGTACGTCGGTGCGCGCGCCGCAGGGCTCCTCCGCGGCCGCGGGTGCAAGGCAGGCGGTGGCGAGGAGCAGGAGGGCGGCCGCGGCGCTGTTGGTCGACATACTTGGCTCACGGAACGCACCGGCACAGGTTCAGCCGGCTTCTGGCACGCGCAGGGTGAGCTGGCAAGCGTTTGCAGCCGCAGCACAATCTGCTTTCGGTCGGTGGTTGGCTCGCGCGCAACACTTTCCAGCGCACCGGGCAGCGGTCAGGCAGCACGCGTGGCAGGACGCGCGGGCAGGACGCGGTGGCAGAGCTGGGGGCAGGACGCGGTGGCAGAGCTGGGGGCAGGACGCCCCGGCAAGGCGCGCTTTGACGCGGCGCCGACCGCGTCCATAGTATAAAAGTGCGTCGTCCCATGGAGCTGATCGTCGTGAATGCCGTACCGCTGCTGCGCGTTGCCGCGCGGATTGACCCCTCTGCTGCCGTCGCGCCTACCCGGTGTGCAGGCGGGTGCGGCGCAGGGCGGTCCTGCCGGCGACCGGACTCCCCTCGTAAGGCTTGGGGCACGGCGTCGCGCGCGGCTTTCCTTGGCAGCGTCTTTGCCCGTCCGCTGCCTGGCTGCGGGCGGCCGTCATGAGTGTTCCGGTGCGCCGCCTAGAGACGCGCGATCGGGCGGCCTGGCTCGTCCTGTTCCGCGACTATATCGCCTTCTACGAGGCAAGCGTCGGCGAGGACGTGATCGCTGCCACCTGGCGGCGGCTGTTCGCTGAGGATTGTCTCATGGCGCTGGTCGCCGTCGATGCCGCCGATGTGCCGATTGGTCTTGCCCACCTGCTGTTTCACCGCTCCACGTGGTCGCCCACCTGGTACTGCTACCTTGAGGATCTGTTCGTTGCTCCCGCGCGACGTAAGCAGGGGATAGGGCGCGCGCTGATCGAGGCGGTGTTCCGCGAGGCCGACGCAAGAGCAGCCACGCGCACCTATTGGATGACGCAGGAACACAACCATGTGGCGCGCGCCCTCTACGACCGCCTAGCGGTGCGCACACCGTTCGTGCAGTACAGGAGGAGCAGATGAAGACGCGTGCTGCCGTGGCCCTAGCCAAGGGCGCGCCGCTGCAGGTGATGGAGGTCGACCTCGCGGGCCCGAAGGCCGGTGAGGTGTTGGTTGAGATCAAGGCAACGGGGGTGTGTCACACCGACGACTTCACGCTTTCCGGCGCCGACCCGGAGGGGCTATTTCCGGTCATTCTCGGGCATGAGGGCGCCGGTGTCGTCGTCGATGTCGGGCCCGGCGTCAGCAGCATCGCCAAGGGCGACCACGTGATCCCGCTCTACACCCCGGAGTGCCGACAATGCCCGGCGTGCCTGTCACGCAAGACCAATCTGTGCACGGCGATTCGCGCAACCCAGGGTCAGGGGGTCATGCCCGACGGCACCTCGCGCTTTTCCGTCGCCGGCAAAAAGCTCCTGCACTACATGGGGACTTCGACGTTTGCCAATCACACGGTGCTGCCGGAGATCGCCGTGGCGAAGATTCGCCCCGACGCGCCCTTCGACAAGGTCTGCTACATCGGCTGCGGCGTGACCACCGGTATCGGCGCCGTGCTCAACACCGCCAAGGTGGAGGCCGGCGCCAACGCCATCGTGTTCGGCCTCGGCGGCATCGGCCTCAACGTCATCCAGGGACTGAGGCTCGTTGGCGCCAATATGATCATCGGCGTCGATATCAACGACGACAAGAAGGCTTGGGGCGAGCGCTTCGGCATGACGCATTTCGTCAATGCCAAGGACGCGGGTGGGGAGCTTGTTGCCCATCTCGTCAATATGACCAAGCACGGCGCCGATCAGATCGGTGGCGCCGACTACACCTTCGATTGCACCGGCAATGTCACGGTCATGCGCCAGGCGCTCGAGTCCTGCCACCGCGGCTGGGGCGTGAGCGTGATCATCGGTGTCGCGGGTGCCGGTCAGGAAATCGCCACGCGTCCCTTTCAGCTGGTCACCGGGCGCGTG
>JBPYEF010000318.1:0-5139 GCA_051985875.1 Hyphomicrobiaceae bacterium | reverse complement strand
CTCATCGGAGATGTCCAACGCGCGCCCCACTTCGATCTGGCTCATGCCCTCGTAATGAAACAAGGTCACGGCAAGGCGCTGCCGCTCGGGCAACGTCTTGAGCGCGGCATCGACGCGCCCGGCGAGCTCGCGTTCTGCGAGGTGCCGCAGCTGGCCGGCTGGTTCGCTTTCCTCAGGCACGGCGTCGGTCACGCTTACGTTGCGCCGGGCCCTGGCCCGGTCGATGCACAGGTTCGACACCACCCGACGCAGCCAAGGCCGCACGCCGTTGGCGCCGAGCTCCAATCCCGCCGCGTTGCGCCACAACCGCAGCAGGGCCTCCTGCGATACGTCCTCTGCCTCCGCGTCGTCGCGCAGCATTCGCCGCGCGATACCCAGGACGCTCGGCAGATGCCGGTCGACCAGGGCGCGAAAGGCCCCCTCCTCCCCCCTCGCCACGCGCGCGAGCAAGGCACCTTCGTCTTCGCTCTCCACCGTCGTCCCCGACCGGTGCCCCGCTTCGGGGTCGCTCTTGCGTGCCAGCACGCGTCGCCTCGCCGCTAGCGCTCCCTTCTCCGGGGGAGACTGGGTTTACCTTTGCCCTCGGCGTTGGCGCCGGCGAGCTGCTCTCGACCACCCTACCATGACAACGGCCCGAACTCCTCACGTCTCGAATCGGGCCGATTCGGGCTCAGCCCGGACTACTGTTCGCCCCGCCCTGGCTCCCCCGCCGCTTGCGGCGGGTCGCACCGGTGGGCGTGCCGGGGGGTGTCCTGTTGGTGCCCTGTTCCGGCGCTCTTGCCAACAACGAGGGGGGCGGGGTGCTTCCGTCGGGGCTACGCCACCAGGGCATCAAACAGGGCCGCGACCTCGGCCTCGCGGTCGGCTAAATCGGCTTCCAGTCGGGCGAAATCGGGCGCCTCGCCCGCGCGCGCGAGCAGCGCCTTCAAGCCCTCCGGGGCCTTGCGTGCCTCGAACGGGCCGTCAAGACACAGGCGCAGGATCTGCGTCAGGTTGTGCAGCAGGCGGGCGGCGGGAAGCAGGGCCTCGGACGCCTGTTGTGGAAGCAAGCCGGCGCTGCCGAGCTCCCTGAGCGCGGTAAACGTGTTTTGCGCGAGGATGTGGGGATGTTGCGCGGCGTAGCGCAGCTGCAAGTACTGGACAATGAATTCCAAGTCGACCAGTCCACCCCTCACCTGCTTCAGCTCCCAGGGATCGTGCGATCCCTTCTCCTTGGCTATGCGCAGGCGCATTTCGCGCACCGCCTCCACCGTCTGCGCCGGCGAACGCTCCGCGACGAGAACATCGTGAATCGTCCGTTCGACCGCCGCGGCGAGTGCCGGAGCTCCCGAGACGACGCGCGCCCGGGTCAGCGCCATGTGCTCCCAGGTCCAGGCCTCGTTCGCCTGATAGTGGATGAAGCTCGCGAGCTGGGTGGCGACCGGTCCCTTTTGCCCGGACGGACGCAACCGCATGTCCACCGGATAGAGGATGCCCTCGGCGGTCGGCGCGGTGAAGGCGCTGATCAGGCGCTGGGTGAAGCGATTGTAGTAGTGGACCGGCGCCAGCGGCTTGGGTCCGCTCGACTGGCTCGTCCGCGGGTCGAAATCGTAGATGACGATGAGATCGAGGTCGGAGGCTGCGGTCATCTCCCGCCCGCCGAGCTTGCCGAGCGCGACGACCACCGCCGCGCCGCCGGGGATGCGGCCGTGTGCGCGCTCCATCTCGCGTTCGACCTCGGCGTGCATGGCCGCGATCAGTCGCTCGGCCAGCAGCGCATATGCCCCACCCGCCTGCGCGGCGGAAACGGTGCCCGTCAGCACGCGCACGCCGATCAGGAACTGCTGCTCGGCGGCGAACAGTCGGCCGCGATCGAGGACCTCCTGGAAATCGGCGGCCGGACCGAGTTCGGCGGCAATCAGCTGATCGAGGTTGGCGCGATCCGGCAGCGCCCCGAAAAACCCAGGATCGAGCACGGCATCGAGCACGCGCCGACGCCGGCCCAGCAGCCGGGCAAGTCGCGGCGCCGTTCCCATGATCGCGGCGATCAATGCAATCAGGCTCGGGTTCTGCTTCAGCAGGGAGAACAGCTGTACGCCCGAGGGCAACTCGGACAGGAACTTGTCGAAGGCGATGCAGGCGAGATCCGGGTTGCTGGTCTTTGCCAGGGCCTCGATCAGCACCGGCTGGACCTCCGTGAGCAATTCGCGCGCGCGGGGGGTGCGCACCGCCGGATAGCGCCCGTGGTGCCAGCTGCGCACCAGGGCGACGATTTCCGAGGCGCGGGCATATCCCATGGCAGTCAGGGCCCTGAGCGTCGCGGGGTCATCGGCCTCGCCGGCAAAGACCATGTTGGCCCCGCCGCGGGTCAGCGCCGGACTGTGTTCGAACAGGCGCGCGTAGTGGGCCTGCACCCGCTCCAGCTCCGCGGTCAGCCGGCGGGCGAAGTCGGCGCCGTCCGCAAAGCCGCAAAAGCGGGCGAACGTGCCGAGCCGTTCCTCGCTTGCAGGCAGCGTGTGCGTTTGCTCGTCGGCGAGCATTTGCAGGCGGTGCTCTATCCTGCGCAGAAAACGGTATGCCGCGTCGAGCTCGGCGCGCGCCGCCGCGGTGATCCAGCCCCGCTCCTCGAGCCGCCGCAGCGCGGCGAGGGTCTCAGGGCAGCGCAACTCCGGCTGCCGGCCGCCGGCGATCAGTTGCTGGGTCTGCACGAAGAACTCGATCTCGCGAATGCCCCCACGCCCGAGCTTGATGTTATGGCCGGCGACAGCGATGCTGGCAAAACCGTGAAAAGCGTGAATCTGGCGCTTCATCGCCTGAATATCGGCGATGGCCGCGAAATCCAGGTACTTGCGCCAAATGTAGGGGGACAGCCCCTTGAGCAGCTCCTCGCCCGCCGCGCGATCGCCGGCGACGGGACGCGCCTTGATGAGCGCGGCGCGCTCCCAGTTCTGCCCGAAGCTCTCATAATAGTTGAGCGCGGCTTGTGTCGACAGGGCGAGCGGCGTGGCGCTCGGATCCGGCCGCAGGCGCAGATCGGTGCGGAACACGTAGCCGTCGCCGGTGCGCTCGTGCAGCAGGCGAACGAGTGAGCGCGTTTGCCGCACGAAGAATGGCTGCGGCTCGAGGCCGGGTCGCAGGCGGATACGGGAAAGGTCGTAGAAGACGATCAGATCGATGTCCGAGGAGTAGTTGAGCTCGCGGGCGCCGTACTTGCCCATGCCGAGTACGATGAAGCCGTCGGGCTCGTCGCTGAGCCAATCGCCGGCGGCCCTCGCCTGACGGAACAGAAAACGCACCGCGGCGTCCACTGCGGCATCGGCGGCCGTGCTGAGGTGGCCCGCGACCGTCATCACCTCCCAGACGTCCGCGAGGTCGCAAACCGCGGTCAGCAATGCGACCTCGCTCTTGAACCGGCGCAGCAGCTGCATGGCGGCGGCGATTGTCTCTGCGCCGGCGACGGCGCCGGCAAGCTCGCGCGCCAGGTTTGCACAGCGCTGCTCGGGCACGCTTTCAAGGGTCGTCAGTAGGCGCCCGGGATGGCGCTCGATGAGGTCGGTTAGGTACGGGGAGGCGGCAAAGATGCCGGCGAGCAGCTTCTTCGTCTCGGGGGCGGCCAACAGGGCTGCTTTGGGCTCGGCGCCAGCGCGCCGCATGAACTCCTGTAGCAGGCGCTCGGCGCGTTCCGCATCGCTCTGCACTGCGGGTGCAAGCGCCAGCGCGCGCGTGGCCATGCGCGCATACAGCGGCTGCTCGCTCAGGTGCGCCACGTGCTCTCCTGTGCGCCACGGCGCGCCGCGGCCCGCTGCCGACCGCCAACTCGCCCCTGTCCCGTCACACACATCCTGCCGCTCGCCGTCGTGTTCCGTTGCGTTGCGATTGCCTCAGCGCTCAGCTCGCCGCGCGCGCGGTGATCGCCTGCTGCTGAGCGCCTTTCGCCGGGATCGACAGCACCGCGCGCAGCCCGGGGGCGTTATCCTCGAGTCGGATCGCGCCGCCATGCAGATGCGCGACCGCAGCGACCAGGCTCAGTCCAAGGCCGCTGCCGGGGCGGGAGCGGCTCTGCTCCAGGCGTACGAAGCGCTTCAGCGCACGCTCGCGATCCTGTGGGGCAACGCCCGGGCCGCGGTCCGCCACGCTGATCTCGATCACGTCCGCGACCTTGCGGAGCGTGATGCTGATCCTGTCGTCCTGCGCGGCGCCGCCGGCATCGGCGCGCGTCGCGTACTTGATGGCATTGTCGACCAGGTTGGCGACCGCCTGGCTGATCAGCTCGCGATTGGCGAGCATGGTGATGCCGGCCGGGGCGGTGATCTCCAGCCGCTGGCCCGCCTGCTCGGCCACCGGCTCGTAGAGCTCCGCAACATCGCCGATGATCGCTGCCGGGTCGACCGGGCGCATGCTCTCGGCGATGGTGCCGCCTTCGAGCCGGGCGATCAGGAGCAGCGAATTGAAGGTTTTGATCAGCTCGTCGGCCTCCTCGATGATCTTGGTCAGGCCGTCGCGGTAGCAGCCGGCCGCGTCGGCGCTCCGCAGCGCAGCCTCGGCGCGGTTGCGCAGCCGCGTCAGCGGCGTTTTGAGGTCGTGCGCGATGTTGTCGGAGACCTCGCGCAGCGCGATCACCAGCTCCTCAATGCGCGCGAGCATGGTGTTGAGGCTGGCCGCGAGGCGATCGAGCTCGTCACCCGAGCCGTTGCGCGGGATGCGCTTGGAGAGGTCGCCGGCCATGATCGTGCGGGTCGTCTGCGTCACCGCCTCGATGCGGCGCAGCACGCTGCGGCTGATCAACAGTCCCGCGCCCGTGCCGAATAGGACGAGCAGCCCGATGCTAAAAACCCCGAGATTGCTCATGCTCTCGGCGAAGCGGTGCAGATCCTCAACATCCCTGCCGACGACCAGCAGCAGGCCGCCCGGGACCGGTAGGGCCACGCCTACCGCCCAGCGCTCGCCGCCGCCTCCCGCGCCGTCCGTGCGCCGGTAGCGAAAGACGCTGCCGCTGCGCGCGCTCTCGAGCTGCTGCGGTAGCGACGCGAGATTGCCGGCGACTTTCCGTCCGGAGCTGTCGACCAGCAGGTAGAGACCGGACCCGGGTTGGGCAGCGCGCTCGCCGACCACTGTCGCCAAGCGCTCCGGACCGCCGGCTTCGAATTGCTCGCGCAACCC
>JBPYEF010000317.1:0-18682 GCA_051985875.1 Hyphomicrobiaceae bacterium | reverse complement strand
CGGCTCTGGATCGAGCTCGCCGAACCGGCGATCGTCCCGGTCATGCAATAGGCCAGCGGCTTCGCCGTGCTCCGAGGCGCCCTCTTCTCCGTTGCGATCTCTGCCCAAGGCAACTGCTCCGAGCGTCGTCCAAACGGGCCGTGCGCGGTTTCCAGCAGCACTAGCCGATCGTGCTCGCCACGCCAAGGGCGGGCGAAGCAGCGGGCCGAGGCGGGCGGGCACGGGGCGCAACGTCAAAGGTTCAGCAGCAGGGCGACACCGGCAACAATCAGAGCGATCGCCACAGCCTCGCGCGCGCTGAGGCGTTGGCGGAACGCCATGCGCGACAGCAGCTGGGCGAACAGTATCTCGATGAGGGCGAGCGTGCGCACCTTGGCGGCGGTCTCGAGTGCGAACGCCAGGTACCACATCTGCGAGGCGAACGCGCCCATGAAACCGGCGAACAGGGATGGCCGCCAGGCGCGAAGAATGGCGCGCAGCGTCGCCCGATCCGCCAGCAGCAGGTAGGCCGTAAGTGCGCCGACTTGAATGACCAAGCCAAGCACCAGAGTGACGGTTGCCGCCACCACAAAATGCGGCGTCGCCAAGGCGCGAATGCCGCCGCGGTAACCGATGGCGGCGATGGCGAATAGGGCTCCGGAGCCGATGCCGAGCAGGGCTGGCCGCCAGGTGAAGAGGGCAGCGGAGCTGCCACGCGGCCAGGACAGGACGAGGACGCCAGCGGTGGCAGTGAACATGGCGGCGACAAGCCCCGGCGTGATCTGGTCGCCGAGGAACGCGAGACCGAAGACGGCGACCTGCAGGGGCTCGGTTTTGACATAGGCGGTCGTGACGACGAAGGAGCGCGCCTGCATGACCGCCAGCAGCAGCGCCGTGCCGGCGATCTGGGCGAGTGCGGCGACCGCCGTCCAGGCAAGCGTTGCGGCGCTGAGTTCAGGCACGGGCGCGCGCCCCGCGATGAGCACGGTCGCCAGGAACAGCAGAGCGAAGGGCAGCCCGAAGAGGAAGCGGACATGCGTTGCGCCGACGGTGCCCAGGGTGGCGGTCAGTTCCTTCTGCAGGGCATTGCGCAGGACCTGGGCCGCGGAGGCCACAACCGTGAACACGGCCCACAACCCCGGCATCCCCCCCTCATCCCCTTCTATGGTCTTGTCGCAGGCTGTTTCTGCAGGCGATCGGCGCTTTCGGCAACCCGGCCCACAACAGCGGTCAACCAGCCGTCGCCGCACCCAATGTGCCCCTGACGCTTGCCTCAGCAAGGAGCGACGGCTCGGCAATGCGCCGAAGGTGTGTGGCTAAAAGAAATCACCGCGATCCGGGAGCTCGCCCCAGTCGCGCGGTAACGCGCACCGCGGCGGTCGGCTGCTGTCGGCGTCGCGCGGTAACGCCGGTTGGCCGATCGTCGGCGCCCTATGACGACGCGGAGGACTGCGCGTGTGCGGCGATCATTAGAGCTTGAAGTCTATCGGCAGCTCAAGATCGGTTAAGCTTGCTCCTGGCGTCTCCGGCGGGGGGATGGGCAGCGGTGCGGCCTTCTTCAGCATGGCCATCGCCTCCGCGTCGAGCAGCTGCGAGCCCGAGCTTTCCGCGATCTGCGCGACGAGCACCCGGCCGGCGCGATCGATGGTGAACCGTAGCTTGACGTGGCCGTGTAGGTGCCGCGCTATCGCCGCCTTGGGGTAGTTCTGCTGGCGCTCGATGTGCTTTGCGAGGTCCTCACGCCATGCCGCTTGGGCCTTGGCTGCCAGTGAGGAGAAGCCCGCGGTCGGCGCCTTGGCCAGCTCGCCTGCTTCCCGGTGTGGGGTCGGCTCGGCCTTCGCCGTCTCGTCCGGTTTCAGCTTCTTTTCTGGTTCCTTCTCCGGTTCTTTTTCCGGCTCCGGGGTTTGGCGGGGCGCCGCCGCAACAACGGGTTCGGGTGCCAGCGGGGACGGTGGTGCGGTGATTGGGGTCGGTGGCGCGGTATGCTTCACCTCCCGCTCGGGCGTCGCCGCCGTCGGTTCGGTGGCCTCGCTCGCGCCGGCATAGATCTCCGGCGCGAGCTCGACGGCGAAAGCGCCGGCAGTGCCGCTGCTGGTATCCACTGGCCAGGAGACGAGCGCCCACACGCCGCCGGCATGCACCGCGAGCACGCAGATCACCGCCGTCAACCAGCGCAAACGCGAGATGGCAGCGGAGCTGAAAACCGGGGTATCGCGCGCGGTTGCCCACATCGGCGTCATCGGGCGGCAGCGTCGGGTGCGGAAGGCGGCGCTACGCTCGGGAGCGGCGCAGCGGCCGGGAGAGGTGCGGAGGCGGCTGGCTCGTGTGCCGCCGGTGCATCGTCGGTGCCCTCGAGCGCGACCAGCGCGATCTTGAGGTAGCCCGCGGCGCGCAACAAATTCATCACGCCCATGAGCTGCCCGTAGGGCACGCTCTTGTCGGCGCGCAAAAACACGTGCTCCTGGCGATTCATGCCGGTCGCGCGATCAAGGGCGGATCCCAGCTGACGAGCCGCTATTGCTTCGTTGCCGAGGGCCAGCGTCAAATCGCGCTTGATGGTGAGGAACAGCGGCTTATCCGGGCGCTTCTGCGGTTTGGCGGTAGACGCGGGCAAGTCGACCCCGACATCGACCGTGGAAAGCGGCGCCGCGACCATGAAGATGATCAGCAGCACCAGCATCACGTCGATGAACGGCGTGACGTTGATCTCGTGCAACTCCGAGAGCTGATCCTCGCCGCTGTCGAGCTGGGCTGCCATATCATTTCATTCCGCCGCAGCCGCCCGCGTGAACTGGCCGCGCCCGGCATCGAGGTCGCGGGACACCAGCCGCAGCACCTCGGCAGAAGCATCGCCGAGCCGGGCGCGATAGCCCGCAATCGCCCGGGCGAACTGATTGTAGATGATCACCGCCGGAATGGCGGCAAACAGGCCGACCGCCGTGGCGAGCAATGCCTCGGCGATGCCGGGCGCGACGATCGCGAGGTTGGTCGTCTGCGCCTTGGAGATGCCGACGAAGCTGTTCATGATGCCCCACACCGTTCCGAACAGGCCGACGAAGGGCGCCGTTGCCCCGATGGTCGCCAACAGGCCGGTGCCGCGATTCATGGCCCGTCCGGCGGCAATTTCCAAGCGGGCAAATCGGTTGGCGATGCGCTCCTTGATCCCACCCTTGTCGACCACGCCGCTGGAGAGCCGCAGCTCGGCGACGGCAGCTTCCAGCAGCGCCGAGACGATACCCTGCCTCGGCCCCAGTGCCGCCCAGGCTTCCGCGAGCGAGCCCTTGCCGTCGAGTTCGGCGAGGCCGATCCGAAGCTTGCGACGGGCGAACAGCAGTTCGACGCCCTTGGCCAGCCATACCGACCACGTCACCACCGAGGCGAACGCAAGGGCGATGATCACCGACTGCACGATCTCGTCGGCGCCGACAAACATCGACCAGGGCGACAGATCACGGGGCAAATGACTGACGCCGATGATCGGCGCCGCCTCCGGCGCAACGGGCGCTTCGGCGCGCGCCGCCACCGCGGCAAAGAGTGCAAGGTAGCAAGCAACCGTCCACAGCACCCGCTTTCGCACCGTGGTCGATCCTGTCAAGCCTGAGAATGTCATGTGCGGGAGCCCATCAGCACTGGGGTGAGCGCGACGGCCTCTGGCCGTGGGCCAGCGCATCGGTCGCTGAACGTGATTGTTACACTATAACCTACAGGCCGGCACGCCATGTCAACCCCGCTCAATTGCTGGCGCCCGGGCGAGGCGCGGTAGCCAGGCAGGAGCCGCGTCGGCTACGTCACGTAGAGACCGCATTTGCAACACATTTTCGCCGCATTAAAGCCGCTGTTTCACCATCTTTCCAAGCATTCGCCCCGCCGATCGTGGCGACAGCCGCGCGGGCGCGACGGGCGCATCGCCCAAAGACGGCCAACAGCCAGCTCAGAGACACGCGGCATTGCACAGGGCCGGCGGTCCGGTGCGCCGGCCGGTCGAAGTGATTCGGCCATCCACGCGTGCTGGCGCCCGCGCCTCGGCCGGCGCGGGCGACGCTACGTAAGCCGGGCACCTGCCAAACGAGGGCAGGCGGGGGCCATCGATCGGCACGTTCAGTAGCAGTAATCCCAGTAGCCGCGGTTGCGGTAGGGGTCTGCCCAGTACCAGCAGAGGTTCGGAGCAGGACGCGGCGGCACAGCGCCGATGGCCGCCACGGTGATCAGCGTGCCGAGCGCGACCCCGGCGATAATCGTTCCATAGTAGGGCCTGCGCGCCCATGGCCGGGCAAACCAGTATGGCCGGCCACGCCAGCCCCACCTAGGTCCGCCCCAGCCCCGCCAGTACTGCGCGTGGGTGACGAGATTGCCCGCAGCCGCGCTGGCTGCGCCCGAATGCGTATAGACCGCCGCGTGGCTGCTGGTCGCGATGAGCGCAATGCTGAGGACCACCCCCAAGCCTGAGCGCACTTTCATAGCCCTTCTCCTGTTCCTGTTGCGTGCTGTAACCCTCGGCCCCGGACGGATCGCCTTCAATGACGCGCAACGGGCCGATTTCCGTCGCCGGACGGCCGATTGAAGCCCGCAGGTTGGACAAGAAGGTGGCAATTGTCTTGGGATAATGGCGCGCGTCGCTCGCGGGCGACGCCGTACGCTTGCCTCGAGGTGAGGCGCATCCAGTTTGGGTGGCGCGATGATCGCCGCCGCTGCGACTCCGCGGGCGCCCGCCCATCGCCATCGCAGGGGCCGCTTGACGCCAGGCGCTGGTGCAAGCCTTTGGGTTGCGGCTTGCTGCGCTTCGCTCCGCGCGTAATCAGCGGCGCGTGAGCGCTGCGAGATTGAGCGGCTCCGAGGGCCCGAGCCACAAGACGTGCTCGGTGTGGTCCTTGAGCGTGTCGTCCGTTACCGCGTGTGCAAACACGGTCAGCCCGCCACGATTGAGCATCAGCCAGCTAATGACCTCGCCGAACAGCTCGGGGGTGAACGACAGCTGGCAGCTTGCGCGCGGATGCGGCCCGACGGCCTTGTCGTGCATGCGCCCGACCGTCAGCGCGAATGCCTGTCCAGCGGCCTCAGTCAGCCGCCCTGCCGCCTCCCGCGTCGCGGCGTCAAAATAAACGTGTGCATGGTAGCCTGTGACGCGCATGGTCTGTCACCTCAGGGTGCAATGCTCGGCGCTGCGCGCCGCTCGCAGTCCGCCGGCTCACCGCGCCACACGCCCTCGGCTTGGCGCGCCACCGCCGCGACGCGGCGCTCGATTTCGGGGGCGGTGATTGAGCTCAGCGGATGTTCGATGACGACGGGGCGCAGGTCCGGCATGCCGAGCGCCTGCCTGGTTAGGACGGTCTCGTTGACGAATTCGCTGGTGATGACGGCCGCCACGGGCCGTCCGAGCTTCTCGAGGGCTACCGCGTCCCTGATGCAACATGAGCAGCACGAGCCACAGTCGCCGATGGCGGTCAAAACGACGTCGTTCTCGCGGGCAATCTGCGCAATGAGCTCGGCTGCGGCGTCCTTCGAGAAGCTCGCCTTGACATAGTAGTGCACCGAGGCGAAGCGAAGCTGATCGCCGAGCGCCGCCGCCGACCCGCGCAGCAGCTTGTTTGCGTTCCACTTGGAATTGTCGAGGATGCCGAGGCGCAGGCCCTCGAGACTAGGCTTGCGGGGCGCCATCGGCAGCCGCGTCTGGCGTACGGCCCCGCGCGGGTCGAACAGCAGCGGTGCGTCGTCGGTTTTCCTCAACTGCATGCTTGTCGCCTCTATCTCAAAGCCTACACGTGCCATCGCCGCACGGCGCATCGGGACCCGCGTCGCTACCGACCGGCCGCAGCACGGGCGTACTCATGTGTCCCCAGCCCGGAATGAACGCGGAAAATCTGCCGGCGCGCCCGCCGACGATGAACAGGTGGATGCGATCGGGCGATTCCACGATGGGGATGCGGCTGTCGGGATCGCGCTTATACCATTTCGGCAGGTTGCGGTTATACACCTTGCCGTAGCGGTGGCGGCGGGAAAGCGCCTCGAACCGGTTGCCCGAGTGCATGCACAGATAGCTCGCGACGTCGCTGCGGTTCCAGCCGTGCTTGGCAATGCTCAAGGCGTGCTCGAGGCCAAGGGCAACGGCACAATGGCCGCCGAGCACAGCGGTGTTGGAGGCCACCGTGCTCATTGCCGAGCAGATGGTATCGAGGATCCCTTCGGGATCGTTGCAATGATGATCGCTGACGCTGTGGGGGGCCTCGGCGGCGATGACGAAGACCGTCGAATCCTCGCCGCGATAGCCCGCCGCGACGTGATAGGGAGCAAACGGGCTCTCCTCCTCGTTCTCACAGATCGCGTAGCTGTACTTGGCCGGGCTGCCGAGTGTGCATTTGTCCAGATCAGGAGCGCGACCGCCCCCGACGTTGAGCATGATCAAGCGGATGGCGCGCCCGATGGTGGCGTTGGCGCGATTGCCGGAACCGAAAGCGTTGGCGCCGCCGTTCATGCCGATCTGCCGGGCGACCGGGCCGTTGACGACGAGGAGCGGCGCAGCGAGGTGGGTCGTCGCCTGAACGCCGTTGAGATTGAAGGCGGGCTCGGCAAGCGCACGTACCGCCGCCCGAACGACCGGAGCGTACTCGGGCTTGCATCCGGCCATCACCATGTTGATCGCCAGCACCTGGCGCGTCAGCTCCCCCCACCGCGGCGCCACCCTGCACTCGACGACGTCCGGATTGCCGCCGAGCGCGGCAACCGCGGCGGCGACCTTCTCGGTCGTCGGCGGCACGACGGGTAGGCCGTCGGTCCAGCCGCGCTCGAAGTAGAGCTCGATCAGGTCGGTGTCGGCGCCGCGCGCCGCATCAACAAGCGATTCGCCCATGGCCGTTGCCGCCTTCTGCTGGGCATCCGTCGACTGCAGGTGTGCTGCGGTGACTAAACAGCCTTGGCAGGTCTATGCCAAGGAAAAGCCATTATGCATTATTCTTCCGTTTTCCGCATCAATCGCGCCAGCGCTGCTGCACCAGCGCGGCAAATGCGGCGGCGGCCGGGGTCGGCTCCCTGTCGCGCAGACGGATGAGCCCGAGATGGTGGCTCAGGCGCGGCCGCGTCAGGGGCATTACCACCAGGGAGCGAGCGCGAGCGGTCGCGAGCGAGCCCGAGGGGACGATGGCCAGCCCCACACCGGCGCGCACGAAGCTCATCATGGTGGCGAATTGCGTGACGGTCACCACGTGCATGAGGTTGACGCCTGCGGCCGAGGCGGCGCTGTCGATCAGGCGGCGGGTGCGCGAATCGCTCGGCAACGAGACGAGCGGAAAGGCGGCGATGTCGGCCATCGCCAATCCCGGATTGCGTCTCTTTCCGCTCCGTAGCAGTGGGTGCGTGCGGGGCAGGATGACGTCGAACACCTCGCGGCGAATGCGCGTCGCCGTCACGAAATCCGGTACCGCGTCAATGTAGGTGATGCCGAGATCGGCAAATCCGCTGCGCACGTCCTCGAGCACGCTGCCGTGCACGCCCTCGCGCACGCTGAGCTCGACACCCGGGCGCATGGCACGGTAGCCGGCGACGATGCGGGGCAGCACGCTGCTGGCGACGGACATGATGCAGGAGACGATCACCTGCCCGCGCGCGGCCTGGCCGATCTCGCGCATGCTGCGCACGCTGATGCTGAGGTCGTTCAGCATGCGCTCGGCGACGGCGACGAACTCCCTGCCGGCGGCGGTGATCTCGACCCGCCGCGTCGTCCGGTCGAACAGGCGCACGCCCAACACGTCTTCGACGCGCTTGATCATCCGCGTCAAGGCCGGCTGCGAGGTGTGCATGAAGGCAGCGGCGGCAATGAAGCTGCGGTATTCGCAGACGGCGAGTACCGCCTGGAGGTGCCGGACGCCGAGATCGGGGACGTGGCTGGCACGCATGGCGGACCGTTCGCCTCAGAAGGGCTGTGCGCGCCGCGGCACAGCACCCTATGGTGTGCGCAAAGGGGGTGGGGCGGCAATGCCGGCTCGTAAAATAGGCGGCGCGTCGCGCGCCGTGTGGTCTGCCCGGTTGCGGTCGGCGCCCCTGCCTGAATGCAAAAGCCTTGCGCCTTATGGCGCCAGGCGCTTGCGCATCAGCAACTCGTCTTCCCCATCGCGCAGCAGTCCCTGAAGCGTGGCGACGCGCTCGAAGCCGTGTCGGACATAGAAACGCTGCGCGGCGACGTTGAAGGCGCTCACGCATAGCCAGAGATTGCGAAAGTGGTCGCGCGCCTCGGTCTCGAACCAGGACAGCACGCTGCCACCGATGCCGCGGTTCTGGTGGGCCGGCAGAATCGCCAGCAGTTGCAAATAGGGTCCCGCAAGCCAAGGGCAACAGATGACGACGGCCCCGGCGAGCGCCGGGCCGGAGCGCACCTGGTAGCGCACTGCGCCATCGCCCGTATGGCGCAGTGCCGCGGTGACGCTCGCCGCCGCGGAGGCGTAGTGCGCCCAGGGACCGATCGCCGCCGTCTGCGGTCCAAGCTCGTCCGCCGCGGCGGCGGTCATCGCCTGCAGGCGCAAAACCTGACCATCGCGCGAGGCGCCGATCGCGAAGGTCTCACTGTGGTAGGGTCGGGGTTGCTCTGGCATGCGGTGAGGTGACTTCCATTGGCGGGGTCGTTGCCGGACGCCGACCGAACAACACATCGTACTTGTCGGTGTCGCCGGGATGCGCGTCATAGCAGGTAGGGGCGATGATCGGCCGACCCGCCGCCAGCAGCTCCGACAGGGTGACGAATTCGAAACCGCGGGCGCGCAGCGCCGGGATGGCCATCGGCAGCGCCGCCGCGGTGTGATAGCCCCGGCCGTTGGCGTGCGAGATGATGATCGACCCAGGCCGCGCGCCGCGCAGCATCGCCTCGGCAATGGCGCGCGCAGAACGGCCGGGAGAGGGATCTCCGGTGGCCACGTCCCACTGGATGGCGATCAACCCCGCGTCGGCGACGGCCTGCAAGCTTGCCGGATTGCATGCGCCAAAGGGAAAGCGGAACAGCCGCGGCCGTTCCGGAATCGCGGAAAACGCCGCGGCGTGCCCGGCGGCGCACTGGGCCTTGCCGAGGTCGGCACGCACGGTCGCGAAGGCCAGGCTCGGAGCGCGGATCTCGCGCGCCAGTTCGGCACCGGCGAGCAGGCGCGTATTGCGGTGAACCCAGCCGTGCGTACCGATCTCGAATAGCGGATCGCTCAACAACTGCGCCGCCCGCATCTCGTGGGAAAGCAGCCACTGCCCGCCGGCGAACAGCGTCGCCTTGACACGCTGCGATCTCAGGTAGTCGATGATCGCGCCATCGTAGCCGGCGATTTCGCCGGCGGTCTCGCATAGATCGAAGGTGAGAGCGATCAGCTTCTTGCCGGGAGGCAACGCCACCCTGCGCACGACGCCGCTGGCGGTCGGCGTCGGTTCGGGCGCAAACCGCGGGTCGACGTCGTCACCAACCCTGGGCGGCCGCACCGCCTGGCTCCACCGCCGCCGCTGGGGAATGTTCTCACCCACCCTGGCGCTGAGCGCCGCGGGCGCCCAACACGCGGCCTGCAGTGCCGCGCGGGCGTTTTCGGCGGTCGCGGACAGCGGCGTGGCGAGCCCCAGGCTCACGGCGATCGCCCAGCACATCCGCAAACGTCGTCTCATGGCCGCTGCAATAGAGGATCGGGCGCGCCGGGTCCAGCCTCGGCGGCATGCGAGCCGCGGCGAACTGGCAGTGCGCCGCCCAGACACCAAGCCACCGCGCATCGGCGAATGTGCAGCGCCGGCCGCACCGCGCCAAATTGGGCCACGCCGCACGGCAAAAAAGCGCGCGCGCTCACCCGCTCAGGGCGTGCTAAGCATGGGGGCGCGGGCGTCGTCGCGCGCTCGTCCGGCAAGAGGGAAGCATGCAAAAGCCTTTCGTCTTGGTGCACGGCGCCTGGCACGGCGGGTGGTGCTGGCGCAAGGTCGCCGATATGCTGTCAGCTGCCGGCCACCGGGTATTTACTCCGACGCTGACGGGGCTCGGCGAGCGCTCGCATCTCTGCGGGCCGCAAATCGACCTGGCGACACACGTGACGGATGTCGTCAACGTCCTCAAATGGGAGGGGCTGAGCAACGTCGCCCTGTGCGGCCACTCCTACGCCGGGTACGTGATCTCCGGCGTGGCGGAGCAGATGCCCGAGGCGATCGCAGCGCTGGTGTTTGTCGACGCCCACGTCCCTGAGAACGGCGACACGCTCGCCGCGGCGGCCTCGGCGGCGACCCGTGAGCGCATCGCCGAGGCTTTGCGCAGCGGTGCCACGACCGTGCCGCCTGTTCCAGCGGCGATCTTCCAGGTCAACGAGCAGGACCGCGACTGGGTAGACAGGCTGTGTACGCCACACCCGATCGCCACTCTGACGCAGCAGGCGGTGCTGACCGGAGCGCGCGAACGGGTTGCGAGCAAGGCCTACGTGCGCGCCGTGGGCTATCCGGCGCCGGCGTTCGATGCCGCACTGGCCAAGGTCGGCTCGCTACCCTCCTGGCGCACGTTCACGCTCCCCTGCGGCCACGACGTCATGCTCGACATGCCGGCGGAGCTGGCGGAAATACTGCGCGATTGCGCGTGAGCGGCCGGCGCGCACCTTAGGCGGCAACGAACAAAAAGCGCGCTGTGCCCTACACGACCAACGCCGATCTGCCCGCCAGCGTGCGGCACCACCTACCGGAGCGGGCCCAGGACATCTTTCGCGAAGCGTTCAACGGTGCCTGGCGCACGTATGCTGCGCGCGGTTCGCGCGAGCAGATCGCGCACCGCGTCGCCTGGGCAGCCGTCAAGAAACGCTACCGCAAGTTCGGCCGGGAGTGGGTCCCCTACCGAGGGTGAGCGGGTGCGGTCAAAACCGGGTTGTGCGGGCGACCCGGGCTTAGTGTGCCATCAGCACCGGCACGGCCATGTGCGCCAACACGTGCCGGCTCGCGCCGCCGAAGATCAACTCGCGCAGGCGCGTGTGGCCGTAGCAGCCCATGACCAGAAGATCGGCTTGCATGTCGCGGCTGCAGGCGAGGAGCGTCTCGCCGACGCTGGCCCGGGGGGCGATTTGCTCTGTCGCCCGGCATTTCACGCCGTGGCGCGCCAGGGCGGCGCAGATGTCGGCGGCGGGAATGTCCTGTGCGTCCTCTTCCTCCGATTGGGGATTGACCCAAACGACCCTGACCTCGCTGGCGCGCCGCAGGATCGGCAGCGCGTCGAACGCGGCGCGTGCCGCTTCGCGCCGCGCATTCCAGGCAACGAGTACTTTCTCGCCGACGCGCGCCTGTGTTGCACCGTTCGGCACGATCAGCACCGGCCGTCCGCTCTCCGTGACCAGGCGGTCGGCGACGTCGAGCCAGCCTGTTCCCGGCCAATTGGGGTCGGTTTGTGCCGCGACGACGAGATCGGCCACGCGCGCGTGCTGCAGCACGCGCTCGGCGACGCTTTCGCCGCCGGCCTCCTCATCGCGCCATTCGCTGACCAAGGCGCGCCCATGTACCGCGCTTGTGAATGCGCTGCGCATTTGCGGGGTCTGTTCGCGGTAAAGCTTGCAGTGCTCGTCGACGATCACCGGCATGCCCTCCGGCGCGCTGGTCGACACGACTGCAAGCGGCGGGACCACCGAAAGGGCCGTCAGGTGCGCTTGGAACTTCTCGGCCAGCTTGACGCCTACTGCGAGCAATCCCGCAATGCGCCGCACGTCGTTCACGTGCATGAGGATGGTTCGGTACGTCATGATAATTTCGCCAATCCCTCACCATCTGTGGCCGTCCGTGAACGGCATGCCTTGCGGCCAAAAGGCCCAGTCGAGGCGCGCAACTAGGCGCCGGAGGCCGCGTGGCGCCGGGTCTCCGCCGAGCGCGCGGTGTCCCCCGCGGGCGCCTCCAGCGCTGCCGCCACCGCCTGCTCGACGGTGTCGAGCCAAACGAAGGCCATCGTGTCGCGCACCTCGTCGGGGATGTCGTCGTAATCCTTGCGATTGCGCGCCGGCAGCATGACGCGCGCGATTCCCGCGCGCGCCGCGGCTACGACCTTCTCCTTGATGCCGCCGACCGGGAGCACCAGGCCGCGCAAGCTGATCTCACCGGTCATTGCCGTGTCGCTGCGTACCGTGCGCTCGGTCATCAGTGACACCAGGGCCATGAACATGGCCACTCCGGCGCTCGGGCCGTCCTTGGGAATTGCCCCCGCCGGCACATGCACGTGAATGTCGCTGCTCTCGAAGACGGCAGGGTCGATGCCGAATGCGCCGGCCCGGTTCTTGACAATGCTGAGTGCCGCCTGGACGCTCTCGCGCATGACCTCGCCGAGTTGCCCGGTCAGGATCAGTCTTCCCTTGCCGGGTGTTCGCGTCGCCTCGATGAATAGGATGTCGCCTCCGACCGGCGTCCAGGCAAGGCCGGTGGCGACCCCGGGCAGGCTGGTGCGCATCGCCACCTCGCGCTCGAACTGCGCGGGGCCGAGGATGGCGGCGAGCTCGTCACGGCCGATGCGAATCGGCCCGACCTCACCGTCGGCGATGCGCACGGCGGCCTGGCGCAGGGCCTTGCCGATCTCGCGCTCGAGACCGCGCACCCCCGCTTCACGGGTGTAGTTGCCAATGATCGCCGCCAGCGCCGCATCGCTGATTTCGACCTGCTCGGGCTTCAGGCCGTTGGCCTCGAGCTGGCGGCGCAGCAGATAGCGGCGGGCGATCTGCAGCTTCTCGGTCGCCGTGTAGCCCGATAAAGCAATGACCTCCATGCGGTCGCGCAACGGTCCTGGAACCGTGTCGAGCATGTTGGCAGTGGTGATGAACACGACCCGGCTGAGGTCGAACGGCACCGCCAGATAGTTGTCGCGAAAGGTGTTGTTCTGCTCCGGATCGAGCACCTCCAGCAGTGCCGAGCTTGGATCCCCTTGGATGCCAGAACCGAGCTTGTCGATCTCATCGAGCATCATCACGCAATTGCGTGTGCCGGCCTTGCGGATCGCCTGGATGATGTTTCCGGGCAGCGCGCCGATGTAGGTGCGCCTGTGGCCGCGGATTTCCGCCTCGTCGTGCACTCCGCCAAGGCTAACGCGCACGAACTTGCGGCCCATGGCGCGAGCGATCGATTGCCCCAGGGAGGTCTTGCCCACTCCCGGCGGACCGACCAAGCACAGTATCGGGGCCTTGCCTTGGGGCGCGAGCTTACGCACGGCGAGATACTCGATGATGCGCCGCTTGATCTTGTCGAGACCGTAATGGTCCTCATCGAGGATGCGGCGCGCCTCGGCGATGTCGATCGGCTGCTCGGGCGGCAGGCTCCACGGCAGCTCGGTCATCCAGTCGAGGTAGCTGCGCAGCATGCCGTGCTCGGCAGAGGCCGCGGGCATCATCTCCAGACGCCGCAGCTCCTTGCGCGCCTGCTCCTCGACCTCCTTGGGCATGTGCGCCTTGCTGATGGCATTGCCGATCTCGGCAATCTCCGCGCCGCCCTCCTCGCCGAGCTGGCGGCGAATCGCGGCCATCTGCTCGCGCAGCAAGACCTCGCGTTGGCGCTCGTCGATGGCGGCCTTGGTCTGTCGGCCGATCTCCTGGGACAGGCGCAGAACTTCGATGCGGTGGGCGAGTAGACGGGAAACTTTCTCGACACGGGCTGCGACGTCGATCGTCTCCAGGATCTCCTGCTTTTCCTCCGCCTTCAGGTCCATGTAGGCGCCGGCAAGGTCGGCGAGCTGCCCCGGCGAGGCGATCGCCTGGACCGCGGCGAGCAGTTCGGGCGGGGCCTGCGGCAGCAGCTGCAGGGCTTCCGCGGTCTGGCGCTGCAAATTGAGAAAACGCGCCTCGATTTCCGCCCCGCGCGGATCCGCCTCGGGAATGCGGGCAACGCGGGCGACGAAGAACGGCCAGCCCTCGAGGAATTCGATAACCTGGAAGCGCTGATCGCCCTGACAGACGATGTGGTGCGCACCGTCCGGTGCGGTGACGTAGCGCACGATGTTGGCGATGGTGCCGATGCGATGCATGTCGTCCGCTTTGGGCTCCGCCAATTCCGCATCGCGCTGCAAGAGGATGCCGATCTGCCGCTGCTCGCGGACCGCCTGCTGCGCTGCGGCCACCGAGGCCGGCCGGCCGACCGTGATCGGCAGAACCAGGCCCGGAAACAGCACGCTCGCGCGCACCGGGACGATGATCACCGCTTGGGGCGGAAGGGGTGCCCCGGTCTCCCGTGGCGGGCTAGCCTCAGCCACGGGCTACCTCCGTCTTCTCGAGTGTGATCAGCAGGCAGCCGTCGGCTGCGGACCGGCGAACGGTGCGGTAGCGGCCACCCGGCAGCCGCACGCGCCGAACGAACCGGCCCTGAGGCAGCTCGAGGCGATGAATGACGGCGGTGCGCAGCGCGCTCGGCAGCAGGCGCGTGCCGGTGATAACAAGGTCGGAGTCGTCTATTGCGGCCTCGACCTGCTCGATGTCGACCCCTGGCAGGGCGACGAACACCAGCACCTCGTGCCCGGTCTCGAGAATGTCGACCGGCGGCTCCCAGGCAGGCCGGTCCGAAGGGGAGCTGATAGGCCGGAAGAATTCGCGATGCAGGCGATCGACCCGGGCCAGCATGGCGAACGCCTCCGACCACATCCAGTCGCGCGGAAACTCACCGGCCATGTGCCACGTCCCTGTACAGCGCCTCTACCTGCCACTGCGCGGCGCGCGCCCCGTTTACAAGGTGCGGGCGCAGCAGACGCTTACTTCGCAAACCTCCGTTGCCCGGGCAATGGGGTCAAGCTGACTAAAGCAGACGCCCCCCGCGCACTCCGGGCTTCGGTCGCACTCAGCGATCGACTGGCCAACGGCTGCGCTCAAGGCGCCCGCCGTTGGCAGGTCGCCATGCCCCTGCCACTCCCGCTGCCACCCCCCTGCCAGCCCCCCAGTCTCTGACAACGCTGACCGCCAATCGGGTACTCACCCTGCTGCGCGTGCCGTGCTCGCTGCTCTTGGCGGCACGCGGCGATCGCGCTGACCGGTGGTTCGTTCGCGGCCGCTACTGCCGCCATCAAACGCGACTGGCGCGCCTCGAGGCACTCGACCCCTGAGCTTTTGCCGAGGCACAGAAAAATGCGATCGGAAGGCTTCCTGCCTAGCTCGGATAACTTCTGCGGATGGTCCAAAAGGGGCCGCATTCTGGCCTTGAGACGCGGGTAGTGCTGGTGTTCGCCGGCAGAATGGAGACGGGGGTCTTCTGTTCATGCGTCGCCTGCTCATCGCCGCCTCTTGCGCGCTTGCCTGTTGGTCGGTGCGTGCCGAGCCGGTGACGCTCGACGACGCGAGGCTCAGGGGCACGCTGTCGGGCAAGACGGTTTACCTCGACACGCCCCTCGGCATCGGTATTCCCATCACCTATCACGGCAACGGCTTGATGTCCGGAGAGGCTGGCCTACTCGAATACATCCTCGGCGCACCGAAGGATCGCGGTCGCTGGTGGGTCGCCGAGGGCAAGTTGTGCCAAAAATGGTTCAAATGGCTCGACGCTCAGCCAAGCTGCATGCGTCTGCGTCAGGAAGGCAATCGTATCTTCTGGCAGCGCGACGACGGTTTGAGCGGAACGGCGACCATTGCCGCCGCCCTCCCGCCCGGGGCCGATGCGGCCCCGCGCGGCCTTGGGGGGCCCGTCGAGACGGCGGGACTGCCCCGGTCGCCCGTAAGTGAGGATCCTCGCCCGGAGCGTAAGCCCGCCGGCGCGGGCACGCCCGCAGCCGGGCGGCCACAGGCCCACGTGTCGCACGCGCCAGCGCAGCCGACGGAGAGGGCGATCCCCATCGAGCCGATCTTTGCCGCGCGCCCCCCAGTGTCGATGCTCGCCGAGCCGTTCATCCGCGCCGGGTACGGCGACCACTGGTGCCAGGGTGAAGCCGCTGCACAAGCTGGCGATGAAGCGGCGCCCGAGTTGATCAAGGTGGCGCGCGCCACCTATGCGGCAAGCGCGCTGCTGCCGCCGATGAACGCCTGCCTTGCCGCAGAGCCGCCTCTCCAGTACACGGCGCGACTCGGCCTCGACGCACGCTAAGATTGTAGAGTTAACAACCTTTAGTGCAGTAGTTGCGCCATGGCGCAATTCCCTTTTGCCGTCACAGTGTCCGGCTAAGGCCGGTGCAACAATGAGGGAAAGCATTCTGCCGCGCCTGCCATTCGCTTCTCGTCTTTCCGCCGCGCTGGCCGCCGTTCTGTGGCTCGCCGGCTGCCAAACGCCCGCGCGCCTTGACGCCCTGCCCTCGAGTGCGGGAGCCGTGTCCTTCCTGCGCATCACCAACGCCCGTTTCGATGGCGACGACGGCGAGGCCCTGAAGCAGGAGATCTGGCAGTCGCTTACGCGCGAATGGCCGAAGCTGTCGAACAACCTGCTTGCCCTGTCCGGCGGCGGCGAGGACGGCGCGTTCGGAGCCGGGCTGCTGGTCGGCTGGAGCCTGCACGGCGACCGGCCCATGTTCAAGATCGTCACGGGCGCGAGCACCGGGGCGCTGGCCGCGCCGTTCGCCTTCCTCGGCAGCGAGTACGATGGGGCGCTCAAAAAGATCTACACGGAAACCGAGACGCAGGACGTGGTCAGCAGCCGACGCTCCCTGCTGTCGGCCGTCAACAACGATGCGCTGATGGACAACACCGCTCTGTTCCGCTCGATCAGCAAGCACCTCGACATCAAGATCCTCGATCGCATTGCCGAAGAATATGACAAGGGCCGCCTGCTGTTGGTCTCGACCACCAATTTGGATACCGGCAGGCTGGTGATCTGGAACATCGGCGCCATTGCCGCGAGCGGGCATCCGCGCCGCCTCGATTTGGTGCGCAAGGTCATGCTGGCATCGGCGGCGATACCGGGACTGTTTCCACCGGTGATGATCGATGTCATGCTCGATCAGCAGAAGCGCCAGGAGATGCACGTCGACGGCGGAACCGTGTCCCAGGTCTTCCTCTATCCGCCGTCGCTGCGGCTAGGCAAGATACTGGTGCGCGAGGATGGTCCGCCGCCGGCCGCCTACATCATCCGCAATGGTCGCGCATCGCCCACCCCGGAAAAGGTCGAGCGCAAGACCTTGGCGATCGCCGGTCGTGCCATCGAAACCATGATTGCCAGCAACGGCGTCGGGGACCTGTACCGCATCTACACGACGGCGCAACGCGATAACATCGACTTCAACCTGGCCCTGATCGGCGATGACTTCAAACAGCCCGCCTCCGGGCGGTTTGAGCGTGCGTACATGGAAAAGCTTTTCGATTACGGCCTGGCGCAGGGGCGTCTTGGATACCCCTGGCAGAAGGCGCCTCCCGGCTACGCCCGCTGATCGATGCGCCGGGGCTATTCAGGGCTAAATTGGCTGCTAGGGGCTACCCGCCGGCTGTTTTCCGCAACGCCCAGCGCCCGCGCGCCAGTATTTACCCCCGTTCGCATAGGCCGCGCAGCGACCCGCACGGGGACATTTGTCTACGCGCGCTCTTTCACGGGTTGACGAGGTCGGGGCCTCTGTTGCTAGCATGGGGCGATGCGTCTGTGCGCCGCGGGGGGTGTGCAGGAGCGGTCCTCGGGCCAGCAGCCGTTGATCTCTTCTGCGATCGGCGAGCGCCGCGCGCCCATGCGCTCCCCGGAAGGCGGAACGCGGCAGCGTGTGGCAGGTGTGCGCAGTGCAGGGCCGATGAGGCGCCCTGATCGCGCCCCGACGTAGGCCCTTGGCGCTCTCATCGATTTGCGCGGCTTGACTGCTTGTGGGCAGCCAAGCATGCATGTGCAGGGGGATCGGCCCATTGCGGCGCGTGCACGAAGTAGGGATGGTTCGATGCGACACGCTTCGGCGCTGCAATACATCACAGCATTTGTTGCGCTTATCTTCCTGCTGGCGGCAATGCCGGAAAGCGTCTCGTCAAACATCCAAATCGCCGATCCCTGGGTGCGCGAGACCAGTGAACCGCACGCGCTACTGCACGTACGCATCGCCAACACGGACCGCAGGGCCGATCGCCTGCTGCGCGCGTCGACGCCGATAGCCAAGAAAGTTGCAATTTGGGACGAACAGGGCAAACAGAACGGTGGGTTTAGGATACCCGGCCGCGCCGAGTTCGTACTCGGCGGCGATTTCCCGCGCATCGAGCTGATCGGCCTCACCGGAGCCCTGCACGCGAGCGGGAGTTTCCACTTGCTCTTGGTATTCGAGCAGGCCGGTAAAATGACCGTCGACGTCGCCGTACAACAATAGATCCCTGCGCGCCGTTGTCTGATCGACCGGCAAGCGTACCCGCGCCCCTCACTCGGGAGGCAGGACGATCAACGCGAAGCGCTGGGATTGTGCCGCCCGACCCGAGAAGCTTGCCGCCACGTTTATCGCCAGGTGAATAGCTCGCGCACCTGCGTACGCCGCGCCCTCTTGCAGGCACCTCTGCGCTCCCGCTCTACAGATGATCAGCACGCCTTCGCGTTTGGCATCGGCGCTGCTCACCCATGGCGAATGCTCGGGATGGTCGATGATAAAATAGGCGGGTGAATCGGGGCTGTAGAACGTCACCGCCGTGGCGAGCGCTTGCTGGCCCGAGACATAGCGCAGCGGCCTGCCGAACGCGGTGTGCCAATAGCGCGTCGCTTCCTCGGCGAGTTCACGCCGCGGTTCGAGCATGACCCGATCGCCGAATGCAAAGACGTAATAGGCAATTGCCGGCGCGGCAGCGAGTAGCGCCATCCAAATGCCGCCGACACACCAAGCGAGCGTGCGCAGGACCATGGGCGTGAC
>JBPYEF010000316.1:0-3293 GCA_051985875.1 Hyphomicrobiaceae bacterium | reverse complement strand
GCTTGTGATTAGCCGAGCAAGGCCAAGTGGATTGGGGCCATTTTGGCCGATACACGATCGGCCGCGCCCGTCGGCCGCTCATGGCCTTCGTCATGGTGCTGAGCTATTCGCGCCAGATCTTCCTGCGCTTTTTTCTCGACGCGCGCCTGGAGAACTTTCTGCGCGGCCACGTCGATGCCTTCCACGCCTGGAATGGCCTGCCCCGCGTCTTACTCTACGACAATCTGAAGAGTGCCGTGCTGGAACGCCAGGGCGACGCCATCCGCTTTCATCCCACCCTCCTCGACTTCGCGCGCCACTATCGCTTCGAGGCCCGTCCCGTTGCTGTCGCCAGGGGCAATGAGAAGGGCAGGGTGGAGAAAGCTATAAGGTATGTGCGCGACTCGTTCTTCGCCGCGCGCTCATTCGTCGATCTTGCCGATCTCAATGACAAGGCCGACGCCTGGTGCCGCGGCATCGCCGCCGATCGGCGCTGCCCGGAAGATACCGGCAAAAGCGTTCGCGAGGTCTTCGCCGAAGAGGCGCCGCACCTGCTGTCCCTGCCCGACAACCCCTATCCCATCCTCGAACGCAAGGGCGTGTACGCGCACAAAACTCCTTACGTCCGCTTCGATCTCAACGACTATTCCATCCCGCATACTCATGTGCGCCGCGTGCTGACGCTGGTTGCCGATCCCGAGGAAGTGCGCATCCTCGACGGCCACAACCTCCTCGCCCGTCATGTCAGAAGCTATGACAAAGGAGCCCAAATCGAGGATCACGCGCATGTCGCGGCGCTGATCGCACAGAAGCATGCCGCACGCCGTCACCGTGCCACCGACCACCTCGCCGCCGCGGCTCCGGCGAGCGAGACCTTGCTGGTGCGCGCCGCCCAGCGCAGCGACAATCTTGGCAGCATCACCGCTTCGCTGATGCAGCTGCTCGCCCGCTACGGAGCCGCCGAGCTGCAGGCCGCGATCCTCGAGGCACTCGAGCGCGACGTGCCGCACCCCAATGCCGTGCGCCTGATCCTCGAGCGGCGCCGCGACCAGCGCCAACAGCCGCCTCCCATCGCCGTCAATCTGCCCGACCACGCGCGGGCGAAGGATGCACCCGTGATCTCCCACCGCCTCGATACCTATGATCAACTCAAGAAGACCCCCGATGCGGACTGATCTCGACGCCCTGCAGGCCCGCGCCAAAGCCCTGCATCTCAATGGCCTGCTCGCCCATTGGCAGGACGCCGACACGGGAGGCTGGGTTGCCGCTCTGCTCGACTGGGAGGAGCAGGAACGCGCCCGCCGCGGTCTCGAACGCCGCTTGGCCGAGGCCCATATCGGCCGCTTCAAGCCCTTGCAGGACTTCGACTGGGCGTGGCCCGAGCGCTGCGACCGGGCGGCGATCGAAGCCCTGATGGCGCTCGACTTCCTCAAGGAGATCACCAACGTCGTCCTCGTCGCGCCCAACGGGCTCGGCAAGACGATGATCGCCAAAAATATCGCACACCAGGCGGTCCTTCACGGCCATTCCGTGCTGTTTACCACCGCCGGCCACATGCTCGGCGAGCTGGCCGCGCTCGATAGCGATTCCACCCTGCGCCGGCGCCTCCGGCACTATGCCCGCCCCCGTCTCCTCGTCATCGACGAGGTCGGCTACCTCTCCTACTCCAACCGTCATGCCGACCTCCTCTTCGAGCTGGTCTCTCGCCGCTATGAGCACATGAGCACCCTCATCACTACCAATCGTCCTTTCGGCGAATGGAATGAGGTCTTCCCCAACGCCGCCTGTGTCGTCTCCCTCGTCGATCGTCTCATCCATCATGCCGAGATCCTCGCACTGCAGGGGAAGTCCTACCGCCTCAAGGAAGCCCAGGAGCAGGCCGAGCAGCGCGCGCGCCAGCGCCGGAGAGCCAAGTCATGACCACTCCCACCGTCATTTCTCGCTTCACCTTCGTCCTCCCCGACTCTTGGACGCCGGAACAAGCGCTCGCCGTCGCCGAGTTCATCGGCGATCTGCGTGAGGCGATCTGGGGCCACTACGGTGAGCAGCTCCTCGATGCGTATCGCGAGCTGGACGCGCCCAAGCCTGGCAACAAGCGAGCCGGCATACCCGACGACACCTCGTTCTAGAGCCCCCGATGAAGACGCTTCCAACCGTACGCGCCGCTCAGCTCGCTCAAGCCCAGAGCAGCCAGCCGACTTGGCTGGTCGAAGGCCTCTGGAGCGCGCAAGCGGTCGGAATCATCGGCGGCGAGCCCAAGTGCGGAAAGTCGTTCCTGGCGCTCGATCTCGCTGTCGCCGTCGCCTCCGGCACCCCCTGCCTGCGCCGCTTTCCCACCCCCCGGTGCGGCCGCGTGTTGTTGTTCGCTGCCGAGGATGCCGCGCACATCGTGCGGCAGCGGCTCGAAGGCATTGCCGCCGCTGCCGCCGTCGACTTCCAAAGCCTCGAGGTCCACCTGATCATCGTGCCGACGCTGCGGCTTGATCACCACGAGCATCAAGCGGCGCTGGCCGCCACCGTCGGTGACCTCAAGCCAAAACTGCTCGTGCTCGATCCCTTGGTGCGCCTGCACAGCATCGACGAAAACCTCGCCGCCGAGGTTGCGCCGCTCCTCGCCTATCTGCGCACCCTGCAGCGCTGCCACAACACCGCGGTCGCGCTCGTGCATCACGCCCGCAAGGGCGCCGCCCATGAGCGCGGCGGGCAGGCGCTGCGTGGCTCGTCAGACCTGCACGCCTGGGGCGACTCCAATCTCTATCTGCGCCGCCACGGCCAAAACTTGCAGCTCAGCAGCGAACATCGCGCCGCGCCCGGCCTCGACCGGCTGCCGCTCGCGCTCAAGATCAATCCCCCAGCGCTCGCCCTGGAGGTTATCACCCCGCCGCCGCCGCCGGTCGCGGAGGACGGCCGACCTTCTCCCTTGGACCGCATCGAGCAGCTGCTCGGCCAGGCGACCACCGCGCTTTCGCAACGGCAATTGCGCGAGCAGGCGCGCATGCGAGCCTGTCACGTTGTCGACGCCCTCGCCAAACTCACCGAAAGCGGTCGCGTCATCAGATCCGCCGATGGCTATCGACTCAACCGCTGAGCGTCACCGCTCGCGTTTCCGTCGTCCGCCTTTTCTATAGACCCGATCGGAAACGGAAACGGGAAACACGCTCTCTGCTATCGCATTCTGTTCGCAGTTGCGGTTCTTGCCCGGCGCCGCGACCGAAATGGCGACAGTTGGATCAATGAGGTTGCATCAGCGTCATGTGATGCCGCACTGTCAGTGATCCGGCAAAGCGGACGCGGGCTCTGCTGGGGAGCAACCT
>JBPYEF010000315.1:0-2527 GCA_051985875.1 Hyphomicrobiaceae bacterium | reverse complement strand
CGGCACCCCCGCCGCCGGTGAATAGAGGCTCGAGCGCGGCATCGCCGCGACGCCTCCGCTCGCACCGTCGCGGCGCGAGCGCATGAGTCCCGACGAAATCTTCCGCATGGCCTTCACATCCGGCACGACCGGCGATCCCAAGTGCGTACTGCACTCGTTCAACACCACGCTCCCTGCCGTGCATCAGATCAACGCCGACATGGGCGTGAGCGACCGCGACGTGCAGCTCGTCTACCTGCCGGTATGCCTCAATTGGGGATATCTGTGCATCCTGCAGGCCGTCGTTTCCGGCGGCCGCGCCGTACTGCTCGAGCGGTTCTCCGCCGAGCAGGCGCTCGAGCTCATCGAGCGCGAGCGCATCACCTACATCGCCACGGCGCCGGCGTCGATCGTCGCCATGCTCAACGAGCCCGGCCTTGCGGGCTATGACGTGTCCTCCCTGCGTGTCGTCATCACCGGCGGCGCATCGGCGGCGATCGAGACAATCCGCAGCTACCAGGCCAGGATGACCGGCCATCTGATCGAGCTCTACGGCATGCTGGAAACGGGTTTTCACAGCTACACGCGCCTGAGCGATGACCCGGCGACGGTGAACGGCACGATCGGGCGGGTAGTCTCGAGCATGGAGTTGCAGATCCTCGACGAGCGCGGGGCGGAGGTGGCGAGGGGCGAGGTCGGCGAAATCGCGGCGCGCGGACCGAGCGTGCACCTCGGCTATCATGCCAACAGTGCGGCGAACGCAGAGGCGTTCACGGCCGACGGTTGGTTCCGAACCGGTGATCTTGGCCGCGTGGTTGATGCCGCCGGCAATGTGGCAATCGTCGGTCGACGCAAGGAGATCATCAACCGCGGAGGAAAGAAGTTCTTTCCGCGCGAGGTCGAGGAGATCCTCTACACGCATCCGAAGATTATGCACGCGGCGATGGTTGGCATCGCCGATCAGCGCCTTGGGGAGCGCAACTGCCTGTGCGTCATTCCCAAGCACGGGGAGTCCGTCAGCCTCGCGGAGATGATCGGGCACCTGAAGGGTCAGGTGGCCGACTACAAGCTGCCGGAGCAGTTGCACATTGTCGCAGAGCTGCCGTTTACGGCAACGGGCAAGCTGCGACGGCATGTTCTGAGCGAGTGGGTGGCGACCGGCCGCGTGGGGAGCAAATCCGCGGGTGCCCCGTGATTGGCGCGTGCAAGCGGCTCCGGCGCGGCTGAGAGCGGTTGCGCGAAGCGCGGGCCGCCGCTAGCTTGATCGCAGGGCAGCCGCAGCGAGCGATTGCGGCACCTTCAGGGAGTGAATGGCCATGACTTGCAATGCACGCGTCACGCGCCGCGCCATGCTCGCCGGCGCAAGTGCAGCGTTGTCCGCGCCTGCGGCGTGGACGGGCGCCCGCGCGCAGGCTGGCGCCACCATCAAGATCGGCATGCCGCTCGCCCTCACCGGCCCGCTCGGATCCGTCGGCCAGCAGCAAAAACGCGGCGCCGAGCTCTACGCCAAGGTGCAGAACGCCCAAGGAGGCATCCTTGGACGCAAGATCGAGCTGCTGATCGAGGATACGGCCGGCAACCCGGCCGCCTGCGTGCGCAAGGCGCAGGAGATGGTCGAGCGCTACGACTGTCGCCTGTTCACTGGCATCACCCTCTCCTCGGAGGCGCTCGCCATCGTACCAAAGCTGGCGGAGTGGAACGCAATCTTCATCTCCTCGGACAATGGCGACGGGCGGCTAACGGCCGAGAGCTTCGTTCCGAACTTCTTTCGCGCCAACATCTCCGGTCCGATGGGAGCGCGCGCCGTGTCGCTGTACATCAAGGACGCGAAGCTCAAAAGCTTCTACGCCCTGGGTCTGGATTATGCCTGGGGGCACAACAGCGTCGAGGTCTTCGAAAACGAGATGAAGCGCCTCAACATCGCCTTTCTCGGCAAGGTGTTCGCCCCGACCGGAACCAAGGACTACGCGACCTACATCACCAAAATCCGCCAGTCGGGCGCCGACGGGGTATACCTCGTGCTCGCCGGAGACGACGCCAATGCCTTTTTGGCGCAGGCGGCGCAATACCAGCTGCCCGCCAAGGTGGAAATGCTCACCGAGCAGATCGAACTAGCGGCGCTGCGCGCGGTCGGCGAGGCGGCCGTTGGGCTGATCGGCTCCGCGCGTTACGCCTTCACTATCGATACGCCGGCAAACAAGGACTTCGTCGCGCTGTGGCAGGCCGAGCACAAGACGGTCCCGGACACGTTCGAAGGCGAGCAGTGGCAGTGCATGAAGGTGTTCGAGGCTGGCATCGCCAAGGCCGGCGGCATCGAGGCCGACAAGCTGCGGCCCGCGCTCGAGGATCTGACCATCGAGAGCGTCAAGGGCAAGGTGCACATGCGCAAATGCGACCATCAGGGTGTGCAGTCGGGATACGTGGTGCGCGTCGCCAAGCGGGACGGCTTCGATTATCCCGTCCCGGAAATAATCAAAACGCTGCCGGGCGAGCGCACCACGCCGCCGTGCAACAAAACGACCTACGACGACTGATCCCCGCCTCGGCC
>JBPYEF010000314.1:0-3346 GCA_051985875.1 Hyphomicrobiaceae bacterium | reverse complement strand
GCCTCCATCTCCGAGGTCGGGCTGATGCGGAACACATAGGGATTGCCCGATACGGTGATCTTGCCCGAGGAGGAGGTCTCGACGAGCATCGGCACCTTGTACTCCTCGAGCTTCGGCATGATGGCGAGCGTCAACGTCGAACCCCAGGCGCCCATCATCACGGGAACCTTGTCCTTGACGATGAGCTTCTCGGCGGTTGCCACGGCCTCGGTCGGGTTCGACTTGTTGTCCTCGATGATCAGCTCGATCTTCTTGCCGAGCACGCCGCCCGCGGCGTTGATCGCGTCCGCGGCGATGCTGGCCCCGTTGGCGACGTAGTTGCCCGAAGCGGCGAACGCACCGGTCAACGGCTGCGTCACGCCGATTTTGATGGTCTCCTGGGCCGCCGCGGATACCGGTGCCAGTGCAGCGAGCGCGGCGAAGGCGACCGGGACGATGCGCCAAAACATGCAAACCTCCCCTATGCAAATGCGGCAACCAGCTCCGCGCGCCTCATTTCTCGGGCGACGTGCACCGCGCTGGCGGCCCGGTGCGAGGATATGGGAGGCGTCTCGGGCTGACAAGCGCGGCGGTGCGCAGCGCCGGCTCAGGGCTGCGGGCGCCTGAGCCGCGGGATCACCTCACCGGCGAGCAGCTCCAGCTGCTCGCGCTGGTAGCGGTAGGGCACGAAGATGATGCGGTCGACCCCCGTGGCGATGTGCGCTTGCAGCTGCGCGATGCACTCCTCGACGCTGCCCATGATGGCGCTGTCCATGGTCGACTCCGACCAGGAGGCATAATCCCATTCCGTCTGCAGCCAATGCTTCATCGGCGCCTCGATCTCCTCGCGCCGGCCGATGCAAATCGGCAGCTGATTGGTGGAGATCAACGTATCCGGATCGCGGCCGGCCTCGGCCGCGTAGCCGCGCACCTTTGCCCAAGTGCGGGCGAAGCTCTCGGCCGTATAGTAATAGGTGAGCCAGCCGTCACCCTTGGTGGCGGCGCGCTTCAGCACCGCGTCGACATAGCCGCCGATCAGCAGCGGCGGGCGGGGCTTTTGCACGGGCTTGGGATAGAGCACGGCACCGCGCAGGTTGTAGGGCGGATAGCTGCCGTCGACCCTGTGCTCGGTCCACAGCCGATTGATGATCTCGAGGTACTGCTCCATCAGCCGGCCGCGCTTGTGGAAATCGGCGCCGAGCGAGTCGAACTCGCGCTTGTACCAGCCAACGGCAGCGCCGACGATCAGCCGCCCCTCGGAGATGTGATCGATGGTGGCGAGCTCCTTGGCGAGGATCACGGGATTGCGCACCGGCAGCACCAATATGCCCGTGCCGACCTTGATCTTGCTGGTGCGGGCGGCGACGGCGGTGAGGATCGCCAGCGTCTCGTGAATCGGAAAGTTCGGATCGGTGCCGAGCAGAACGTGGTCCCAGGCCCACAGCGATTCGAACCCGAGCTCCTCCATGCGCACGCCGTAGGCGATCAGCTCGCGCGCGCTCGGCATCTCCGGGTAGCGCGTGAAATTGCGCATCGCCACGCCGAACTCGGTCTGTTTTGTCTTGGGCATGCGCCTTTCTCCTTTGCCGCAGCGCCGAGCCGACGCAACCGGCCGACCCGGCTAGGCCGTGTACAGCCGCTCCGGATCGAGCTCGCGCAAGACTGCAAGTTCCTCCCCCCGCGGCCGCTCGGTGACGCCGAGCCGCTCGTCAAACAGCAGCGGAAAGCCGGTGTGCTCCTGCACCTGATCGCGCGTGACCCCCGGGTGCAACGCCAACACCTTCATCTCGCGGGTCTGGTCATCGAATCCCATCAGCGCCAGATCGGTAACGACGCGCCACATACCGCCCTGCGGCAGACCGGATTGTTCCCGACTGCGGCGGCCCCTGATGAAGCCCGGCGAGGTAATGAAGTCGACATCCCTGACGAAGCGACGCTTCTCGTGCTTCATGGCGACGATCATGTCGGTCAGCGAGGAGATATCGTTGCCGCCGCCGCTGCCGGGCAGCCTGATGCGCGGATGCTCGGCAGGGCCGATCGCCGAAGAGTTGAGGTTGCCGAAGCGATCGATCTGTGCGCCGCCCATGAAACCGACGTCGACGTAGCCCCGCTGCAGCAACAGCAGCACGTCGGTGATCGGCAGCAGCATGTTGGCACGTCGCGTGCAGCGCTGCTCGTTGGTCGACGGCGGCAGCTCACCCGGAACGATGAACGGCCCGATGGTGCCACCCTCGAACAGGATGGTCAGCTGCGGGGCGTGCATGCGCTGTGCCAGCGTCGCGGCCAGCAGCGGGATGCCGACGCCGGCAAAGACGATTTGTCCGTCCTGCAAGAGCCGACCGGCCATTACCGCCAGCAGCTCGGAAGATGTGTAGGTCGCCGCGTGCATTTCCCCTTCAGCCATTGTGAACGCTCCGGCCACGGCGGCAGGCATCGAGCACCTGCTCCATGCCGAGCTCTGCCAGATATGCGGGCCAAGATCGCGGCGCGTAGACAAAGCGCTCCAGATGCTCCCGGCACCCGTTGACCGGATCCTTGGCGATCTGCGCCGCGTAGGCATCGAGGCTGGCGAAGAACGGCTCGTACACCCCGTAGCACTCGTGCGGCGCGCAGCCGATCGGCGCCTCGACCACCGCGGCGACGGCGAAGAAGGGGATGCGCGTCTGATCCGGCACGCGGCGGATCTGATCGTTGGCGACGATGCGCTCGGTGGTCAGGATGACGCGGTTGGCAGCCATCGCCATGTCGATATCCATGAATTGCAGCCCGTCGAGCTGGGCATTGCCGTAGGCGTCGCAGCGCTGCACATGGATCAGCGCCACGTCGGGGTTGAGCGCCGGCAGCAGCGCCAGCTGCTCACCGGTGAACGGACAATGCATGGTCTGCACCGCGCCGCCGAGGCGCCGGCTCACGTCCGAGCCGAGCATCGATCGGGAGGGCATGAACGGGATCCCCATGGCGCCGGCGCGATAGCGCAGGCCGATCGCCATATGGCTCCATTCCTCGAAGCGCGCCTGACCGCTCTCGGTGAAATGGCGCATCACCTTCGATATGCCCCAGACGATGCCCTGTGAAAACCAGCTGGTGATGATGTGTTCGGAGACGCCGGCGGCGAACAGCAGATCCCCCTCGGTAGAGGTGATCGAGCGGGAAATCGTCAGCTTCTTGCGGCGCGCCCTGATCAGCGCCCAGATCATGGCCATCGGCGTGCGCGACAGCGTGCAGCCGCCGATCGCTACATGCTCGCCGTCCTTGACGAGCTGCGCCGCTGCCTCCAGCGACATGACCTTCTCGTGCAGCCCGCGATCGCGCGCAAGCGTCTCGCGGCGAAGTTGCTGGTAGGGTTTGACGGACGCGCTCATTGCAC
>JBPYEF010000313.1:0-2809 GCA_051985875.1 Hyphomicrobiaceae bacterium | reverse complement strand
TTGCGATCATCAGCTCTTCGTCGGTTGGAATGACGTAGCAGGCAATGGGAGATCCTGGGCGCGAGATCAGCGGCCCACCCTTGGCGTTGGCCTCGGCGTCGGGTGCAAGGCCGAGCCAAGCGAGGCGCCGCATCACCATGTCGCGAATGGCAACGGCGTTCTCCCCAATACCCGCCGTGAACACCAAGCCGTCGATACCTTGCAGCGCAGCGACGAGCATGCCCGTGAACAGTGAGATCCGGTAGACGAAGTATTCGAGCGCAAGCTTCGCGCGCGGGTCCGAGCTCGCCAGCAACTCCCTGACGTCGTTGCTGATGCCAGACAGCCCCTTGAGGCCGCACTCGTGATAGAGGAGGTGCTCAACGGCTTCAGCACGCATGGCCTTCTCGCTCAAGAGATAGAGCACGACACCCGGGTCCAGCTGCCCCACGCGTGTGCCCATCGGCAGACCATCGAGGGCGGTGAAGCCCATGGTGCTTTCCACGCTTTTGCCCCGGCAGATCGCGCACAAGGAAGCGCCGCTGCCGAGATGCGCGACCACGATCCGACCCTTGGCGATTGCAGGGGCCACCTCCGTGAGGCGGGTGGCGATGTACTCATAGGAGAGGCCGTGGAAGCCGTAGCGACGCACCCCTTCCGCGTAGAGCGGCTCGGGGATCGCGTAGCGGTCAGCGATCTCCGGATGACCCCGATGAAAGGCGGTGTCGAAACACGCAACCTGCAGCAGATTGGGTTGACGATCGAGTATGGCACGGATTGGCCCAAGGTTGTTGGGCTGATGCAATGGCGCCAGCGGAACGAGCGTATCGAGTTCGCGCAGTACGGCTGGGCTGATGACCGTTGGTTCACTGTATTCTGGGCCGCCGTGCACCACGCGATGGCCGATCGCCGCCGGCAAGCGTCCGCCGATCTGCTCCCGCAAGAAGGTGATGACCCGGTCGAGCGCATTCGGAACGCTGCGCACCTCTGCCGCGGGCAATGTCTCCTCGACGAGTACCTCGCCATTGGTACCTTTCGCCGACATTCGCGGGCGCGTGCCGATGCCCTCGACCTGCCCCTTCATGCGCCGCTCGAGCCGCTCGCCGGCAGCCACAGCAAACAGCTGAAACTTGATGCTCGAGCTTCCGGAATTGAGGACCAGAATTGTCTCGGTCATGGCTCAGGCCCGAACCGGCTCGTTCGTCCTCCGGCTGTAGGCGAGGAGCATGGCAACCGCGCAGGATGCCATGCGCGTACGCACATTGTCCGCGCGCGAGGTCAGAATGATGGGCACACGCGCGCCGAGCACGATGCCTGCCGCGTCCGCCCGTGACAGGAACGATAGATTCTTAGCCAGCATGTTGCCGGCCTCGAGATCCGGAACCACCAGGATCTGTGCCCGGCCCGCGACCGGGGATTTGATGCCCTTCACACGCGCTGCCTCCAAGCTGATGGCGTTGTCGAAGGCAAGCGGGCCATCGAGCTCACCCCCGGTGATCTGGCCGCGATCGGCCATTTTACACAGCGCTGCCGCATCGATGGTCGAGGGGATATCGGGATTGACCGTCTCGACTGCGGACAGAATGGCAACCTTGGGTATGCCGAGCCCGAGGCCGGCGTAGAGGTCGATGGCATTCTGAACGATGTCGCGTTTTGCGGGTAAATCAGGCGCGATGTTCACGGCAGCGTCCGTGATGAACAAGGTTTCGCGGTGCGTTGGGACAGCCATTACGAAGACGTGACTGATGCGCCGACCCGTGCGAAGACCCGTATCGCGTTTTGTCACCGCCCCGAGAATCTCGTCGGAATGCAGGCTGCCCTTCATCAACAGCTCGGCTCTGCCGGCGCGGACGATTTCGACCGCCTTCTCGGCTGCCGCTTGGCTATGCGGGGCGTCGATGATCTCAAAGCCGCCGATGGCGAGGTCGGCAGCTGCCGCGACTGAGCGGATACGCTGTTTGGGGCCGACGAGAATCGGCGTGATCATTCCCGCCTCGGCCGCCTCCAGCGCACCCCTGAGGGAGGTCTCATCGCAGGGATGCGCGACCGCCGTTGCGAGGGGCTGCAAACCCTTTGTCGCGGCGATCAGTCGTTCGTATTTTCCGTTTTCCCCATGCTGCTCTACTACCGGCTTTTTACTCATGGCGCCTGTCTTATGCATCGCTGCTCACCACCTCAGGAAAAGCCCCACTTCTCCGGGCATGCCACCAGGGTAGCTGATGATCTGGGCGTGAAGCTTGTAGCCAAGGGGTTGCAGCTCCTTAACAAAGAACTCGTGCGCTTTTTTCGCAAAGCCTTCGAGCGTGCTCGGCCATTCCGGATCGGCGATGTTGATCCTGCGGCCGCCATCGCTGCAAAAACTGCACGGGAACGTCACTACTTCTAGTTGGTGATGCCCCTGCTCGGCGGCTATCCGAATCGCTCTGTTGATGCGATTCACGGCTTCGGGATGAACTTCGCGCGACATAAATGCTTCGCGCAGTTCTTTCTGCTGCTGTTGTTTCTTCTGTTTAGCCTGCCGCTCTTCCTCCATCTTCGCAATCTCGGCGTCGGAGGAGATCTTTTTGAGCTCGGTGGGGTGTAATAATCCAGTCATGGCGGTCCCTATCGTTAACTGTTGACAGCTCAAGGATGCTTGACGCGCGTGGATACGGGTTCCCGATCCGGCCGCACCCTTGTGTGCTGGCTTTTTTCTCGATCGGTGGGCATTGCGCTCCCGCGTTGCTTGCCGGCTTCGATGAGCTGATCGATCTCTTGCAAACGAGCCTTCGCCACACTGGTGCGCAGCCCGACCATGTCGATCATTCGGTGCAGGCTGTCCGCCATGCGA
>JBPYEF010000312.1:0-3350 GCA_051985875.1 Hyphomicrobiaceae bacterium | reverse complement strand
GAGCCCTTGCCGAAACTCTTGTCGATCTGGGCGAGCGCAGCCTCGAGCGCCTTGTGCTTGTCCATGCTTGCCCCCTCGACCACCCGCAGCGACGGCCGTTCCATGTCAACCTCTTATTCCATGAGTTGCATATGGTGGCAAAACGCGCAGTGGAAAACACAATCCGCCCTCAAGGCGCGACTCGCCACCACGGCAACTGTACACCTTTTGTTCTCTGTATTCAACCCGCGCGCCAGCAAAGCGAGGGCCTTCCCCCACCCGCTCAGCGACCCAACTGCTCCTTCACCTTGGCCGCAAGCTGCGGCAGCGTGAACGGCTTTGGCAGAAACGCGTAGGCCTCGTTCTCGTCCAAGCTCTTCTTGAACGCATCGTCGGGATAGCCGGAGACGAAGATGAACTTGAGGTGCGGGTTGTCCTTGCGCAGCTCTTTGAGCAGACTGGGACCGTCCATCTCCGGCATGATCACGTCGCTGACGACGATGTCGACTTTGCCCTTCTCACGCTCCATCACTTCGATTGCCTCGATGCCGGTTCCGGCCTCCAGCACCTCATAGCCCTGGCGCGACAGGGCGCGCGCGGCAAAGTTGCGCACGCTGTCCTCGTCCTCGACGAGCAGCACACGGCCGGTACCAGTCAAATCGCGCGTTGGCTCCTTCTTGTCGGCGCCGAGTGGTTCGATCTCCTCGGCGTTCTCCACGATGTGGCGCGGCAAGTAGACGCGAAACGTCGTGCCGCGGCCGACCTCGCTTTCGGCCGACACGTAGCCCCCGGTCTGCTTGACGATGCCGTACACGGTCGACAGGCCGAGCCCGGTGCCCTTGCCCACGTCTTTCGTGGTGAAAAAGGGCTCGAAGATCTTGCTCATCACCTCGGGCGGAATGCCGACGCCGGTATCCTCCACCTCGATCAGTACGTACTCGCCCGCGGCCAGGTTGAGCGCGCCGAGCTTGACGCTTTCCCGCTCGGAAATGTTGCGCGTTCGGATGGTCAGGCAACCGCCATCGGGCATCGCGTCCTTGGCGTTGACCGCCAAGTTGATGATCACCTGCACGAACTGCCCCTTGTCCGCCTTCACATACCAGAGATCGCGCCCCGGCAGGATCTTCAATTCGATCGTCTCGCCGAGGGAGCGGTTGAGGAGCGGCGCAAGGTCGGTCAGCACCTCGCCGAGCTCGAGCACCTTGGGCTGCAGCGTCTGGCGGCGCGAGAATGCGAGCAGCTGCTGCACGAGATCGGCGGCGCGGTTGGCACTGCTGCGAATGTTCATGATGTCGCGGTAGGCCGCATCGGTCGGCCGGTGCGTCTGCAGCAGCAGATCGGAGAAGCCGATAATCGCCGTCAGCACGTTGTTGAAGTCGTGCGCCACGCCGCCGGCGAGTTTGCCGACCGCCTCCATCTTGTGGCTCTGGGCGAATTTCAGCTCGAGCGCCTTCTGCTCGGTCGCATCGATCACATAGAGCACTGCACCCGAACGTCCGCGGGCGCCTGGCCCGAGCGGAGTGACATAGACGCGCCGGGCGAACTCCTGCTGCGGGCCAAAAGCGACCTCGATTGGCGAGCCGCCGCTGCGACCCGAAAGTGCGCGCGTGAGGGCGCGCTGCAGCAGCCGCGCGCTCTCCTCCTCCTTTTCGGGAAGCAAATCGGCGATGCGCGCCGGCACGGGCTGCCCCTCAATGGTAAACATGCGCAGGAAAGCGGCGTTGGCGGTGACGATGCGCCCCTCTGCATCGACCGTGGCGATGCCGAACGGCGCCGACTGCACCATGCGCTTCAGGCGCATCTCGCCGTCGGACTGGCTGCCGCCGTCCCCCGCGTCCTCGCCGCGCTCGAGGACGAGGACCGAAATCATGCCCTGCGGTTGCTGAACACGGCAGATCAGCTCGGCGGCAAAGGCACGACCATCCTCGCGCAGAAGATCGAGCTCGAGGCGCGTCGGGCGGCCCTCGCGCGCACGGCTCACCGCACGGATCAGCGCTGCGCCGTCCGCTGGAACGATGTCGAGCAGCGTCAGCGAGCGCCCCGGCTCTGGGCGCAGGCGCAGCCACTGGGCGAGGGTGGCGTTGCAGTGGACGATGCGGCCGTCCGGCGCCACGGCGAGCAGCCCCTGCGGCAGGGCGTCATAGTAGGCAAGCGTCGCCTCGAGCCCGCTCAGGGTCTCGAGCTCGCGGTTGCGCTCGCGCGTGACGTCGGCGACCTGCCATAGGGTCATCGGGCCGGCGCCGGGGCGCGGCTGGGGATAGCCGCGCACGGCAACGCGCAGGGAACGGGTCCCGCCGCTCCCTGCCCGCACCTGGAACTCCTCGTCGCGGGCTTCCCCGCGCTCGGCCGCGCGGTTGAGACGGAAAAACGCTTGTGCCGAGGCCGGCTCGCCGGCGAACAACTCCTCAAGCGTCGTGTGCCGCCCGGCGCGGCGTCCGGCCAGGCGCTGCAGCGCGCGATTGCGGTAGACGACGCGCCCGCGCCGATTGACGATTTGCAGCCCCGTGTCGAGCCCGTCGGCGATCGCCTCAACCGTTTCCGCCGTTGCGATCCGCTCGCCGAACCGCAGATAGCCGCTGGCCAGTCCGAGCACGAGGAAGGCCCCGGCTACGGCAAGTGTCCCGAGCAGCGCAATCAGCACGTATTCGGTCGCACCTGCGGCCATTAAAGCGAGCATCGCGAGGCCCGCCGTCAGCGCCGGACCGGCCCACAACCAAGGCGTTCGGCCCACGGGGCGCACCGTGGCCGGCGTCCCCTCGACGCGCGCCTCGCTGTTTGCCATGGCCGGCAGTCTTAGCTGATTCTGAGCGCGCCAGCGGCGCACTGCGCGCTGCGATTGCGGTATCGGGAACGGCAACCGAAGGATGGCCGGGGAATGGCAACGCATCACGACATCCGGGGACTGCGGCGGGTCCGGGCGGGGTTGGGGCCCGGCGCCTTCTCGGCGCCTTCAAGAAGGCTATCATTCTGGTTAATATGCAATGAACGCCGCGCAACCGGCGCCTCCTGAGAGGCGCGTGCGAGCGGCTCTCATCGCCGGCTGACCTTGCAGCTGTGGAGAGCGCCACCGGGGGAACGGGGTGAAAAATACGTTCGGCTTGCCACGCGCCGCGAGCTCCCGCGCCGCTTTCCTGCAACGCGCGCGTCTAGGGCGGAAACGCATGCACCGCGCCGCTCGGCCTGCGGCGCTCGGCTGCTTTTCCTGCGCGCCGATTGGGCGCACAGTCGGCGCGCGATTCGAGAGGACCAAAAATCATGCTGTTCTGGCTCTTCATGATCTTGTTGCTGACCGTGGTCACCGCCGCGGGTTATTGCGCCTATCGCATCTACGTGCTTGGCGACGCGAGCTTCAAGCCGAACATGTGGTTTGT
>JBPYEF010000311.1:0-3711 GCA_051985875.1 Hyphomicrobiaceae bacterium | reverse complement strand
CCGGGTGCGGTTCAACGGTGACGCCGTCGTCGGCAAGCAGCGCAAAGGCCGAAACGCCGGTCAGCGCCGACCGCCCGTGGGCGATGTCCTTGGCGCGTTCGGCGGCGACGTTGGCGATCGCCTGCTGCATGAAACCCGTCTGCAAAGCGCGCGCCATGCCGCCCATGGCCTCGATCTCCTGAAACAGCTTCCAGGCGGCCTCGGCCAAGGTGTCTGTGAGCGACTCGATCCAAAACGAGCCGGCAGCCGGGTCGCCGACGCGTGCCAGCGCGCTCTCCTCCTGTAGGATGAGCTGCGTATTGCGGGCGATGCGCCGTGCCAGTGGATCGGGTTTGCCGAGCGCCCAGGTGAAGGGCAGGACGCCGATGGCGTCTGCCCCGCCTACGGCCGCGGCGCTGCAGGCGACGGCGCCGCGCAAGATGTTCACCCAGGGATCGCGTCGCGTCAGCATGCGCTCACCTGTGGTCGCGGTGAGATGCAAAGTGTTCTGCGCATGCTTCGCGCCGCACACCTCGGCAATGCGTGCGGCCAACCTGCGCGCGGCACGCAGCTTGGCCATGGTCAAAAAATAGTCCGCATCCGCCGCAACGGCGAGCGCTATGCTGGCGAACGCCGCATGCGGAGGCTGCCCACCCGCCTCGCAGGCGCGCAGATAGGCGACGAGGGTTGCCAGTACCGCGGCCAACTCCTGCGCCTCGCTGGCTCCCGCCTCGTGGTACGGGCGCCCGTCCGCCAAGAGCACGCGCAGCCCCGGCATGGTGCGACAATCGGCGGCAAACGTGGCGGCGATGGCGCAGGCTCGCTCGGCCGGATAGTAGAGCGTACCCGTCTGCGCCAGCACGCCCAGCGGGTCGACATTGAAAAAGCCGGTGCGCTCCTGTTCGGGGATGCCCGCCTCGCGCCAGAGTGCGAGCAGGCTGCCGGCCGCATCGAGCGTATTTTCGCGCGCATCGAGCGCCAAGGCACAACCGTTCAGTGGCACGCCGCTCAACGTTTGCTCGAGCGCGCTGCGGCCGTAGCCAACCCCCGCTTGCCCGGGCGCCTCGATCTGCAGCAGCAGCGAGCCGACGCCGCCGGCGAGATCCTCGCGCACGGCCGCGTTGGCAAGCTTGGGGTCCGGCTCCGCGTGGCGCTGGCAGATGTCCCAATGGCCGCGCGCGGCACCCAGCGGTGCCGCGGCCCCACGTCGGTCGTCGCGTGTAGCCAGCGGCTGAAGGGCCAGGCCATCCGCGGTACGCGACATCAGCCGCTCGGCGAAATTTGCCCCCTGCAACACCTCGGCAACGAGCTTGAGCCAATCCTCGCGCGAGGGCGTCGGGAAATCCGCGGCCAGAGGTGTCTCTTGTTCGGGCATGCGCTATCGCCTTGCTTTGTACGCGAAATGGGCGCTGCTCAACGTCCTATCAACGTCCTTTCTGCGCGCCTTTGACGCGGGCGGCCGCTCGCCGTAGTCAAGCTCCCGGTGCGCCCTGTCCAGCGTTCCTCAGGCGGACGAGCTCACGCAGCACCCAGGCGTAACTCGCGTGCATCAGCTCCGTATGGCGGTGCCAGTCGAGAATGCCCATGTCGGGCGGGAAGGGCGGTACGAGCAGCATGTCGTCCGGCCGCAGGCGGCGCTCGAAGTCCTGGCGGTTGGCCATCAGCGATCGCATCAATACCGTTCCGAGGCCAGGCGCCTTGGGCAAGGCGCGGCGCTGGAGTGGGTTGATCATGGCCTTGAGCAGCGCCCCGCGGCCCGGCAGCGAGCGATAATCGACGTGGAACTGCTTGAGCTTCGGCACCTCGAAACTGATCACCACGTTGGGTCCGCTCTTCAATTCGTGCATGACACGCACCGGCACGTTGTCGAGGATCGCGCCGTCGACGAGCATGTGGCCATCGTCGGTATAATACGGCGGCAGTAGCACGGGAATCGCACCGCTCGCGCGTACGGCGGCCCACAGGTCGCCGCGCCGGTGGCGATGCAGGTCGTAGCTCGACAGGTTGGTCGATACCGCAAAGAACGGGATCCACAGGTCCTCGATGTCAACCCCGGCATAATACTCTGCGAGCTGCCGGTCGAAGTGAGCGTGGTCAAGCAGGCTGTAGCGTGGCCAGGTATAGCGGCGCATCGCTTTGTTGACGACGAAGATTTCGTGGGTGGCGCGGTCGACGTCCTCCGGCGAGTGACCCATGGCAAACGCTGCCGTCATCGCCCCGCCACCCGACGTGCCCCCCATGATGTCGAACTTGAAACCCGACTGCAGCAGCGCCTTGTAGATGCCGACGTGGGCCGCGCAATAAGCGCCTCCGCCACAGGCAATCAGCCCGAGCGCCGTGCCGTTGACGAAGCGGTACAGGCGCTCGAGGTCGGCGGGGTCGTCGAGGGCCACGTGATGGTGCATGACTATGTCGCGGGGCGCTAGCCAGCGCCGGGTATCACTGATGCGCGCATGCGTCTCGTGCAGCAGCACCAGGCGCTGCGCATCCGCCGGCAGCAGATCCGCAGCCAGCCGTTCGAGCGCGTTCGGCGTCGCATCCGTGCTGTGCGTGCCCACAGCAAGCACGAGATCGGCCTGCCGGATCACCTTCTCCGACCACGGCGTCAGCTCGTTCTCCGCCACGAACAGCACGTACTCGTAGCTGCTCTCGAGCGCGTTCAGGGCGCGCGTCGCCTCTGCGCTGTCGAGCCGCACGCCGCCGGGCAGCAAATCCTTGGCCATCGTCGCCCTGAGCAGGGCGGTGCGATGCGCCCGCCGGAACACCCCGGCGAACGCCTCGACAAACACCGGCGAGAGCGCACCGCCGCCTGCGCGAATCAGGGCAACCGTGCGTGGTCGCGGATCGGGCGGAGGGGCGCGGCTCACGTTGGCTTGGGCCACACGGCGTGCCAGGGTCACGGTCAGCGTGCGCCAAATCGAGGGGCTCTTGGCAGACAGTTCCTCAAATTCCGTGCGCCGCAGCCGTAGCACCAAGCTGTCGCGCAGCGCCGTCACCGTAGCGGTCCGAACCCCGCCGGCGAGAAAGGCGATCTCGCCGATCGGTTGGCCGGGACCGATCTCGGTTATCGCTTCGCGTCGCCCCGCAATGCTGACGGCGAAGCGTCCGGTCACCACCACATAGAGTGCGTCTGCCGTCTCTCCCTCGCGCACCAGCACATCGCCGCGTTGCAGCGGCAGCGTCTCGAGCTCGCTCGCCAGGCGCGCGCGCTCGGCCGGCGCGAGATCCTCAAAGATCGTGACGCCGTCGAGGCCGTGCGCGGATACCTGTGGTTTCATGCGCGGAGAGGCCGTGTTGGTCGCTGCCCGAGCCAGCCTAGCCTACTTCCAGGCGCAAAGGGCGCCGGCAATGAAAATCTGACGCTCATGCCGCCCGCCCGAGCACGCGGCAACCAGTGCCCGGTGCAATCGACGGCGATGATGCTGCGAGCCACCGGCGCGTATACCCCACGCTTGCCGAGCGCGCCGGGCTTGTCGCACTGTCGCAGTGCCGCACCGAAGTCAGCCTCGTCACCAGCGCGCGCTCCGCCGCCTCACCAGGCCAGCGCCGGCAGCGCGGCAACCGGGGCGAACGGGCGATCGGCGAACAGCGTCTCGAGTACGCGCGCACTCAGTCCGTTGGGCAAGTGCACGCCACTGGCGATGAACACCGACCGCAACCCGGCCCCGTGTGCCCCCTTGAGGTCGGTATCGATGCCATCGCCGATCGCCAGCACCTTTTCGTCGGCCACGC
>JBPYEF010000310.1:0-2594 GCA_051985875.1 Hyphomicrobiaceae bacterium | reverse complement strand
TTCTAAACCGGTTGGTTCATGCCGCTCCACCCAAGGAGGGAAGCGGTGACAACTCTCGGAAGCGGCCGATGGCGTCTCGCCACGGCCGCCCGTCAAACGCAACGACGCTTCACACCCGCCGACGCTTCGGCGGACGGCATCCGTTGTGCGGGATCGGCGTCACGTCGCGAATGGCAGTGACGGCGAGGCCGACCGCCTGCAGGGCGCGCAGGGCCGACTCGCGGCCCGATCCCGGCCCGCGTACTTCGATCTCCAGCGTACGCATGCCGTGCTCCATCGCCTTGCGGCCAGCATTCTCGGCCGCCATCTGGGCGGCGAACGGCGTCGACTTGCGCGATCCCTTGAAGCCCTGCTGGCCCGACGAAGACCAGGCGATGGTGTTGCCCTGGGCATCGGTGATCGTGACGATGGTGTTGTTGAACGACGCGTTCACATGCGCGACGCCGGCGATGATGTTCTTGCGCTCCTTGCGGCGGGGACGCGCGGCAGGTGCGGCGGTGCCGCTCGCGGCGGCAGCTGCAGGCTTGGCCATGATCCGATTCCCCTCGAGTTACTTCGTGACTTTCTTCTTGCCGGCGATCGGCTTGGCCGGGCCCTTGCGGGTACGCGCATTGGTATGCGTACGCTGGCCGTGCACCGGCAGGCCGCGGCGGTGCCGCAGTCCGCGGTAGCAGGCAAGGTCCATCAACCGCTTGATGTTCATCGCCACCTCACGGCGCAGGTCGCCCTCCACCGTGTAGTCGTGATCGATGGTCTCGCGGATGCGGATGACCTCGTCGTCGGTCAGCGTGTTGACGCGACGCGACTCATCGATCCCCACTTTCCCCAAGATCTCCTTGGCCTTCGCCTGGCCAATCCCGTGGATGTACTGCAGGCCCACCACCACGCGCTTAGCGGTGGGAATGTTCACGCCGGCTATACGAGCCAAATTTCCAACTCCTTCAAAGACTTACGGCGCGCTCGCGCGCGCCCGTATGACGATCCGCTGGCCCCGGAAAAGCGCGCGATTATAGGTAGCCGCGCCCTTGAGTCAACGGATCTTCCGCTTGTCAAGCCCCTGTCAAAACCGCACGGATCTGGCGGTAAACCTCGTCCATCGAGACCATGCCGTCGACCTTCCGCAGCACCCCGCGGGACCTGTAGTAGGGCAACAGCGGCTCGGTCTGGGCGCGGTAGGCCGCCATGCGGGTCTTCATGGTATCTGCATTATCGTCCTTGCGGCGGGTGAACTCCCTCGAGCCGCAGACGTCGCAGACCCCCTCGACCTTGGGCCGCTTGAACGTGTCGTGATAGCCGGCACCGCACTTGGCGCAGGTGAAGCGGCCGACGATGCGCTGGATCAGCGCCTTCTCGTCGACCTCCATTTCGATGACCCGATCGAGCTTCTTGGCCGACCTTGCCAGCATCTTGTCCAGCGCCTCGGCCTGGGCCTCGGTGCGCGGGAAGCCGTCGAGGATGAAGCCCTTGGCGCAGTCGGGCTCGGCGATGCGGCGCTCGATCAGGCCGACCATCAGGTCGTCGGGCACCAGCTCTCCCCGCTCCATGATGCCTTTGGCCTTTTGGCCGAGCTCGCTGCCTGAGGCGACGGCGGCGCGCAGCATGTCACCGGTCGACAGCTGCACCATGCCGAGATCGGCCTGCAGGCGCTGGGCTTGCGTGCCCTTCCCCGCGCCGGGCGGCCCCAGCAGGATGATGTTCATTGGCATTCCCCGCGCGCCGCCTCAGCGGCCGCGGCCCCTGAGGCGGGCCTTCTTGATCAGGCCCTCGTATTGGTGCGCCAGGAGGTGCGCCTGGATCTGGGTCACCGTGTCGAGGGTCACCGACACGACGATCAGAAGGCTGGTGCCGCCGAAATAGAACGGCACGCCGCCGCGGGCGATCAGGAGTTCGGGCAGGATGCAGACGCACGAAAGATAGAGCGCGCCCACCAGGGTCAGCCGGTTCAGGATGTATTCGAGGTACTCGGCAGTGTTCTTGCCTGGCCGGATGCCCGGCACGAAGCCGCCATTCTTCTTGAGATTGTCCGCCGTATCGGTCGGGTTGAAGACCACGGTGGTGTAGAAGAAGCAGAAGAAGACGATCAGGCCGACATAGGCCGCCAGGTAGAGCGGCGTGCCGTGCGACAGGTAGGTCTGCAGGAACTGCGCGATGCCAGGCTCGCCGCTGTTGCCCTGGAAGGAGGCGATAGTCGCGGGGAAGAGCAGCAGCGAGGAGGCGAAGATCGGCGGGATCACGCCCGAGGTATTGATCTTGAGCGGCAGGTGCGAGGCTTCGCCGCCATACATGCGATTGCCGACCTGGCGCTTGGGATATTGCACCACGATGCGCCGCTGCGCGGTCTCGACGAAGACCACCACGCTTACCACCGCCACGACGCCGACCGCGAGGCCGATGATGAACAGCGCCGACAGCGCGCCCGTGCGGCCGAGTTCCAGGGTCTGCACCATGGCATTGGGCAGGGCGGCGACGATGCCGGAGAAGATGATCAGCGACACGCCGTTGCCGACGCCGCGCGCCGTGATCTGCTCGCCGAGCCACATCAGCAGGAGCGTGCCGCCGACCAGGGTGACGACCGTCACGAAGCGGAAGCACAA
>JBPYEF010000309.1:0-7979 GCA_051985875.1 Hyphomicrobiaceae bacterium | reverse complement strand
GCACCGCGGCGCGCAGCGGTGTCACGCTGCTGATCGAGCCGATCAACCGCCGCGACGTCCCCGGCTACCTGCTCGCGACCACCGAGGAGGCGCAGGCCGTGATCGCCGAGGTCGGCGAGACCAACCTCGCCCTGCAGTTCGACCTCTACCACCGCCAGCTCGCGCAGGGCGACGTGGCGAACGCCATCCTCGCGTTCGTGCCCCTGCCCCGCCACTATCAGATCGCCAGTCCGCCCGACCGCGGCGAGCCGGATGCCGGCGAGCTCAACTACCCCTGGCTGTTTCGGCTGATCGATCAGACGGGTTATGCGGGCTATGTCGGCTGCGAGTACCGGCCGCGCGCCGGCACCAAGGCGGGTCTTGCCTGGGTGGCCGCGTGCGGTGTCACGCTCGCATGACCGGGGAGGAGCGATCATGATCGTGCTGATCACCGGCGCGGCGGGAATGATCGGGCGCAAGCTCGCCGCGAGACTGGCGGTCGACGCGACGCTCGCCGGCAGGGCGATAACGCGCCTGGTGCTGCACGACGTCATTGCCGCTGATGTGCCGGGATCTCCAATTGCGGGGGCAACGGTGCCGGTAACCACGGTAACCGGCGATCTCGCCGCAGCCGGGGAAGCGGCGAAACTGGTCGCCGCCAAGCCCGATGTCGTCTTCCACCTGGCGGCGATCGTCTCCGGCGAGGCGGAGCAGGACTTCGACAAGGGCTACCGCATCAACATGGACGGCACGCGCGCGCTCATCGAGGCGCTCAGGGTGCACGCGCCGCCGCCGCGGCTGGTGTTTGCGAGCTCGATTGCGGTATTCGGGGCGCCGTTTGCCGAGCCGATCGCCGATACGTTCTGCACCACGCCACTGACCTCCTACGGCACGCAGAAGGCCATCTCGGAGCTGTTGGTGTCGGATTACAGCCGCAAGGGCTTTGTCGCCGGGGTGAGCTTGCGCCTGCCGACCATCTGCGTGCGTCCAGGCAAGCCCAACAAAGCCGCCTCCGGTTTCTTCTCCAACATCATCCGCGAGCCGCTGGCGGGAAGAGAGGCAGTACTCCCGGTCGCAGACAGCGTCATGCACTGGCACGCTTCGCCGCGCGCCGCGGTCGGGTTCCTGTTGCACGCGGCGGCCCTCGACTTGTCCGCGGTCGGGCCGCGCCGTGCGCTCACCATGCCCGGCGTCGCCGCTACCGTCGGGGAGCAGATTGCGGCGCTGCGGCGGGTCGCCGGCGACAAGGTCGCCGCCCGCATCCGCCGGGAGAGGGATCCATTCCTCGAGGAGATCATCGCCGGTTGGCCGCGCATCTTTGCCCCGCGCCGCGCGCTTGCACTCGGCTTTCAGCCAGATCGCAGCTTCGATGACATCATTCGCGTGCACATCGAGGACGAACTCGGTGGCCGCATTGCCTGATCGCACGCGGCGTTGCCGGCCGGCGCCGCTCCAGCGCGGGCCGGATTTTGCGAGGGGGGTGATCGGTGTGACCGCTCGGCACCACGGCCGCGCTATTCCGCGGCGGCGGCCGTGTCGACCGATTTGCGCCGCCGGCGTGGGCTATGGTGCGCCGCGATTGCGGTAGCGCTGCTGCGCGCCGCCCCGCAGCGCCTGCCTTCCAAGGAGTGCCCCATGCGCCGTCTGATGGAAGCCGTTGTCGCCGCGCTGGTGCTCGTGCCGGTAGCTGCCGAAGCCGGGCCCCGCGAACCAAGATACGTGTACATCACCGTTGCCAGTCACTACGGCGAAGGCAGCATCACCGCCCCCGTGCGGCAAGGTCCGAGCGGCCGGCTCGAGGTGCGCCTGCCCCACGGCACCTGGGTCGAGTGCGGGCAAAGCTGCCACTACACGCTGCGCCGTGAGACCGTCGACTTCTGGCGCCAGGACGGGCGCGGACGCCCCGGCGGGGGCGGCGACGGTCCGGGCTACCTGCACTTCGAGTTCTGAGGGCGCTGCAGCCGCACCTGGCGCGCAACCGCGCGCCGGCTCAGCGTCGGGAAGCGGTGGCGGGCGGCTCGATGCCGCCCACGGGGCTGTCGAGATCCATTCCCGCCCGCTCGAACCCGGCCTTCCAGTCACGCAGGTGGCGGTCGACCCACAGCCGGCCCATGGCATGGTCGCGCCTTTCGAGCGCCGCCAGGATGTGCTCGTGTGCGGCGATCAGGCGCGGGATACCCGCCTGATTCTTGAAGATGATCAGCGCCGTCGTCGGCCGCACCAGCATGCTCGTCGGCTCCTTGGCCAACAGCAGCACGCGATTGTGCGCAGCGCGGGTGATCAGGCGGTGAAATTCGGCGTCGAGGTCGGCAACCGCCGCAGGGTCGGTGCGCGCGCGCTTGGTCGCAGCGAGGTTGGCGCCAAGCGCGGCCAGATCCTCGCGCGTGGCATTGGCGATGGCCGCAGCCACGGCCGCCGGCTCCAGCGCCTGGCAGGCATGCCAGAGCTCGCGGAAAGTCACCTGCGCCAGGATCAGCGCGCGGCTCATGCGCGTTGCCAGGCGATGGTAATGCGGCGCCGCCACCAGCAGCCGCCGGCTGGTCTCGCGGGCGACCAGGCCGGATTGCTCGAGCAGGCGGATGCCCTCGCGCACGGTCGAGCGGTTGACGCCGAATTGCCGCACCAGCTCGGATTCGGTGCCGATCGGATCGCCCGGGCGCAGTCGTCCGGTGAGGATTCGGCGCTCGATCGCCTCGGCCACCCGCTCGTAGGCCGGCTGCGATCTGATGCGCTCGTAGCTGTCGGCCTCTACCATTTCGCATCCAGCGGACGGCCGCCGGCGTGCCGGCGGCCGTCGCAGCAGCTCACTGGCTCGCGCCTTCGTTCGACAGGATGTCGCCGAACAGGTGCCAGGTGTCGCCCTCAAAGCGCGACATGCGCACCGACTGGATCGGATAGAAGTCGGTCGCGCTCGTGTTGACCTTGATGCCCGGCAGCACCATCGGCAGCTCGACGTCCTTCAAGCTCGCTGCCTGCTTCATGACGTTGGCGCGCGTCAGGTCGTCTCCGCACTGTTTCAGGACCACGACCAGCAGGTTGGCGACCGAGTAGGCATAGGCGTTGGAGGCGTCGGCGAGGTTGCCGGTCGGGTAGTACTTCTGCATGAACGCCTTCCAGGCGAGGAAGTCCTTGTCGTTCTGCCACTGCGGGTCGGTCGGGTCCTTGAGGTACTGCGCCGTAAGGATGCCTTGCGCGTTCTCGAGGCCGGCGGGCTTCATCACCGCGGCGACGGAGGAGGAGACGTTGTTGATGTAATTCACCGGCTTCCAGCCGATCTCCGCCGCCTTCTTGATGGCCTGCGCCGCGAACTTGGGCGTGCTGATGTTGAAGAACACGTTGGCGCCCGAGTTCTTGAGCTCGATCATCTGGCTGTCGACGGTCGGGTCGGTCACCTCGTAGGTGGCGAGCTGAACGATCTTGTCGGCGTCCTTGCCGAGCCCCGCTTTGAAGCCGTTGTAGTAGTCCTTGCCGTAGTCGTCGTTCTGCATCAGCACGCCGATCTTTGGATCCTTGACGTCCGCCAGGATGCGCTGCGCGTAGAGCTTCGCCTCGGTGACGTAATCGGGCTGGAAGCCCATGGTCCACGGGAAGTTCTTGGGATCGCCCCACTTCGAGGCACCCGTTGCCACGAACAGCTGCGGCACCTTCTTTTGGTTCAAGTACTTGTGGATCGCCGTGTTCGGCGGCGTGCCGAGCGTCTGGAAGACGAACAGCACCCCGTCTTCTTCCACTAGCTTGCGCACCATCTCCACCGTCTTCGGCGGGGCATAGCCGTCGTCGTAGGTGATGAAGGTGATCTTGCGGCCGTTGATGCCGCCTTCAGCGTTGATCATGGTGAAGAAGGCGCTGAGCGCCTTGCCGATCGTGCCGTAGGCGGACGCGTTCCCCGAATAGGGGTTGGTGTTGCCGATCTTGATCTCGGTATCGCTTGCGCCCTGGTCGTACTTTTTCTCGGCTAGTGCCGGCGCCGCGGCGAACGCCCCCGACAGCAGGCAGGCGGTGAGCCCGCGTGACAGCCAGCGTCTTGTCTGTTCGAGCATGTCGATTTCCTCCAGTTGCAGATCAACAGTTACGCCACTTCAAACGCCACCCCCGCGTCGTCGCCGTTTCGTGAACAGCGCCAACAGGCTGCCGACGCCGCCGGCGATGCCCATCGGCATGGTGTACATGAGGATGATCAGTGCCAGTCCGTAGATGGTCCACGGCTCGAGATCGATTGGCAGGTGGACGGCGCTGGACAGCTGCTTGGTCAGCGCATCGGCATACTTTTCGATCACCTGCACGAACACGCCGCCGATCACCGCGCCGGGCAGCGAGGCGATGCCGCCGACGACCATGCCGACCAGCAGGCTGATCGACACGTCGATGCGGAAGCTGTCCGGTGCGACGAACTCGAAGATGATCGCGTGCAGCGCCCCAGCGACCCCAGTGTAGAGCGCGCTCAAGCCGAAGGTGACGGTCTTGTAGTAGGCGACGTTCACGCCCATCGTACTGGCGGCCATCCCGTGGTCGCGGATGGCGGTGAGCGCGCGCCCGGTGCGGCTGTTAAGCAGGTTGTGGGCGATCCAGAACATCAGCGCAGCGACGCCGAGCGCCACCAGGTACATCCACTGGTCGGAGCTCAAGGGGAGGCCGAAGGGAGCATCCGGCTTGACGAGGTTGATCCCCTCGACGCCTCCGGTCAGCCCCTCGAGATGGCGGTATTTGAGGATCTGCGGCACGGCGGTGGCCAGCGCGAAGGTGGCAAGTGCCAGGTAATGGCCCTCGAGCCGCAGCGCGGGCAAGCCGAACAGATAGCCGACACAGAAGCAGGTGAGCGCGGCGACGGGTAGTGTCGCCCAGTACGGCCAGTTCGCGGAATCGATCAGGATCGCGGCGCTGTAGGCGCCGACCGCGAAGAAGGCGCCGTGGCCGAGCGAGATCTGCCCGTTCCATCCCGTCAGCAGGTTCAGGCCGAGCACGGCGATCGAATAGACGATCATCAGGCTGAGCTGCAGGAAGGTGTAATTGCTGATCAACCCGAACTGGCCGGCGACGACCGGTAGCACCGCCAGCGCAATCAGCGCGAGCCACGTCAAGCGCTGGTAGCGGAACGATGGCGCGTCCTGCAGCGCGGGGACGGCGGTCGGCGTGGTGGCGGTCGTTGCCATTGTTCACACCCGCTTGACGGTTACGTGGCCGAACAGCCCGCTGGGTTTGAGCGTAAGCACGGCGATGACGATGACCAGCGCCAGCATCAGTTTTTCACCGTTGCCGATGATGTACACGCCCGTCGCCTTCTCGAGCACGTTGCCGATGTAGGCGATCAGGTTTTCGAGTACGCCGACGATGAACCCGCCGGCGACGGCGCCGCCGGGGCTCGAGATGCCTCCGACCAGCGCCCCGGCGAAGCCGTACAGCAGAATGCTCGCCATCATGTTCGGCTCGAGGTAGACGACGGGTGCGACCAGCGTTCCCGCCACCGCACCGATCGCCGCCGCCAGCCCCCAACCAAGCGCGAGCATCCAGTCGACGCGGATGCCGGCGAGCCTGGCCGAGGAGGGGTTCTGCGCCGCGGCGCGCATCGCCAGGCCGAGCGGCGTCATGCGGAAGAAGGCGAACAGGGCGATCAGCAATATCACCGTGACGAGGATCATGCCGATCTGGTGCGGGCCGATGAAACCCGAGCCCGCGAAGCTGATGTTGGGGAAAGGCGAGGGCACGGCCTTGATGGTGTGGCCCCAGATGGCCCCGGCGAGCGAGTGGAAGATCGCCAGCAGACCGATGAACACCACAACGATCGACAGGATCGGCGCGTTGTGCAGAGGGCGCAGGATGATGCGCTCGATCGCCACGCCGACGATAAAGGAGAACATCGCCACCGCAAGCAGGGCGACCCAGAAGTTGAGGCCCCACTCGAGCAGCTGCCACACCAGGTAGGCGCTGAACATGGCGAGCTCGCCCTGCGCGAAATTGATGTGGTCGGTCGATACGAAGATCATCACCAAGGCCAGCGCCAGGCACGCGTAGATGGCGCCGTTGGCCAGCCCGGACGCGACCTGCTGCAAGAGCTGTTCCATGCCGCCCTCAGTAGCCGAGATAGGATCGGCGGATCGCCTCGTCGTTCTTCACGTCCGCGGCTCTTCCCGACATGACGACCCGGCCGGTCTCCAGAACGTAGGCGTGATCGGCGAGCTCCAGCGCCAAGGTGGCGTTCTGCTCGACCAGCAGCAGACTGACCTTGGCCTCGCTGTTGATGCGGCGCATGATGCGGAAGATCTCCTGCACCACCAGCGGGGCGAGTCCGAACGACGGCTCGTCGAGCAGCATCAGGCGCGGCGACAGCATCAACGCGCGGCTGATCGCCAACATCTGCTGCTCGCCCCCCGAGAGCGTTCCGGCTTGCTGCTCCAGCCGCTCCTTGAGTATCGGGAAGTACTCAAACACCCTCTCGAGATCGCGCGCCAGTGCCGTCCGGTCGCGGCGCGTGTAGCCAGCGACACGCAGATTCTCGTGGACGCTGAGGTTGGTGAACGTGCCGCGGCCCTCCGGCACGTGGCCGACGCCCAGGCGCACCACATCCTCCGTTGCCTTGCCGGCGATGGGCTTGCCGTCGAGAGTAATTGCCCCTTGCGTGCGCACCATGCCGCAAATTGCGCGCAGGGTCGTCGTTTTGCCGGCGCCATTGGCCCCGAGCAAGGTCGTGATGCCGCCGGCCTCGAGGGCAAACGAGACCCCGTGCAGCGCCTGCGTCTGGCCATAGTAGGCTTTGAGTCCCGCGACCTCGAGCAGCGCCATGCGCTCAGGCCCCCGTGCCAAGATAGGCGCGAATCACCTCGGCATTGCGCTGCACCGTCGCCGGTGTGCCCTCGGCGATCTTGCGCCCGAAGTCGATGGCAACCACGGTGTCCGAGACGGACATGACGAGGCTCATGTGATGCTCGACGAGCAGCACGGTCACGTGCTGGGTGTCGCGCAGGCGACGGATCTGGCCGCGCAGGGTGTCGACCTCGTCGTGGTTGAGACCCGCCGCCGGCTCGTCGAGCAGCAGCAACTTCGGCGCGCTGGCGAGCGCACGGGCGAGCTCGACCCGCTTGCGCACCGGAAAGGGTAGGCCGCCGGCCGGCAGGTATGCGAACGCAGCAAGGTCCATGAACGCGAGCATCTCGTCCGCGCGCGCGCTGATCCTCTTCTCCTCCGCTTGCGACGACGAGAGGTTGAAGCCGTTGGCGGTGAAGCCACAGGAGGTGCGCGCGTGACAGCCGACCTTGACGTTGTCGCGCACGCTCATGCGGTCGAATAGGGCGACGTTCTGGAAGGTGCGGCCGATACCGAGCCTGGGGATCGCGTGGCGCGACCTACGCAGGATGGAGCGACCCTCGAACAGGATCTCGCCGGAGTTCGGCACATAGAGTCGCGAGAGGCAATTGAACAGCGTCGTCTAGCCGGCGCCGTTGCGGCCGATCAATCCCACGATCGCGCCCTGCGGCACGTCGAACGACACGCCGTCGAGCGCGATGATGCCGCCGAAGCGGACGGATACGCTCTTAACGCTGAGCAGCGCCCCGCCGCTGGCCCCCGGGGCGGCGGCGATGACGGATTGCGCCACCATCAACGGACGTCATCTCCCTGGCATGCGCGGCTTCTGTTGGCATTGGCCGCTTTTACTTGGTTGGTACTTGCTTGGCCGCCCTATGGGCTGGTCGCTATGGGCGGCTCTCCGTTGGGGCTTGCGAGCGGCGCTGCTGCATCATGGTCATTCACGGGGCCGCTCGAAGACCGCTTCGCTCACTGCGTCTCGCCGGGCCGACACGCTGTCGGATTGTCGGACCGGCCACGGCCCGGGATATTGGAGCGACTTTGGCAAACGGTCCAGGGGGATTTTGTCCTCATCTAGCACGGCACGGCTTAACGTACCTGCAAAGTAGCGGTGGCGCACGCCGCGCCACCGCAAGCGGTGGCCTTGCGCACAAGCCGGCGCGACTCGGGGGGTGCGACCCGTCGCCACCCCCGCCACGGAC